>PBCC01000001.1 GCA_002716825.1 Halobacteriovorax sp.
GGTTGGCGATATTGAGTCACTGCCATTTTTAGAAGCAATTAGACAGATGGCCGGTGATGTCGGTTTTGATAACGTGCTCTTCGTTCATCTCGTTCTATTGCCGTATATTGCAGCGGCCGGTGAGCTTAAATCTAAACCGGCACAACACTCTGTTAAAGAGTTGCGCTCAATTGGTCTTTACCCCAATATTATCGTGTGTCGCTCAGATCGTGAAATTGAAACTTCCGTTTTAGAAAAGCTTTCATTGTTTTGTAACGTTCCAAAAGACAATGTTTTCAGCTCGATCGATCAAGACTCGATTTATAAAGTTCCACTTGATTTTCATGGTCAAGGCTTTGATGAAAGAGTGTGCGAGCTTCTTGGAATGTGGACGGCCAAACCAGATCTTAAAGAGATGGAGAAGGTTGTCTTTAATTTTGAAAATCCACTGCGTGAAGTAAAAATTGGAATCGTCGGCAAGTACACCGAGCTGATCGAATCCTATAAATCTCTCGATGAGGCTCTTCAGCACGCGGCCGTGGCCAATCAATTAAAGCTCGCTCCCGTTTATATCGATGCCGAAGACTTAGAAAAAGGGGATTTCAGCTCACTTGAAAAAGTTGATGGAGTTCTCGTACCTGGTGGCTTTGGTGAGCGCGGTACAGAAGGTAAAATTAAAGCCATTCAATATGTTCGTGAAAACAAAGTTCCATTCTTTGGCATTTGTTTAGGCCTTCAATTATCTATGATTGAATTTGCACGAAATGTTGTTGGTATTAAAGATGCCACGTCAGAAGAGTTCTCAAGTTCAGGTTCTCCTGTGATTCATTATATGGTCGGGCAAACGAAAGAGGGATCAAAGGGCGGAAGTATGCGTCTTGGCGCTTATGACTGCGACCTGGTCAAAGGATCCTACGCACAGAAAATTTACGGTAAGGCGCAGATCTCAGAGCGCCATCGCCACCGCTTAGAAGTCAATAATGCGTACGTCGATAAAGTCAAAGAAGCAGGCATGCTTATTAGCGGTACAAACCCAGCACTAAATTTAGTTGAAGTGATTGAACTGCCGGATCACCCAAGCTTTATCGCTTGTCAGTACCATCCAGAATTTAAAAGTCGTCCGTATGCTCCTCATCCACTATTTAATAGCTTCATCGTTAAGTCTGATGAACATAGAAGAGAAATGTAATGAAAGAAAAATTAGAATTTTTTATCGGCCTCTGTGTTCTTGAAAGCGAAGCCCTTGCGATGGATGTTGCAGGACGCTTGGTTGAAGATCTAAAACCATTTGAAAATCAAATTGAGCTAACTTTTAAAGGCAGCTTTGATAAGGCCAATCGTAGCTCTTTTGATAGCTATCGAGGACCAGGCTTAGAAGCAGGTCTTAAAATTTTAGAAAAAGTTAAGAAAACCTACGGACTTCCAACTGTCACGGACTTCCATTTACCGGATCAGGCTGAAACGGTCGCTAGCGTGGTTGATGTACTTCAAGTCCCAGCCTTTCTTTGCCGTCAAACCGATATGGTTTGCGCCGGCGCTAAAGCCGTGGCCAAGCACGGTGGTCGCTTGAAAGTTAAAAAAGGTCAGTTCCTATCACCGGAAGAGACAAAGAATATCGTCGATAAAGTCGCGCCTTTTTTAAGCGTCGATAAAGTACTGCTGACCGAGCGTGGCAGTAGCTTTGGTTATAATAATCTTGTGGTTGATATGGCGTCTTTTCAAATTATGAAAAGCTTTGGCGCCAAAACGATTCACGACGCCACTCACTGCGTGCAACGTCCGGGCGGACTTGGAAAAGCCACCGGTGGAAAGCGCGATCAAATTTTAGTTCTTGCTCGCGCTGCGATTGCCGCTGGTGCACAGGGCATCTTTATGGAAACTCACCCAACACCTGATAAGGCATTATCCGATGCCGCTACGGCGCTCCCGCTTGATCAAGTCGCGGGCATTGTTCAAAGTCTTCTCAAAATCTACGAGGTCGTTTAATGAGAGATCTGCGCGAATTATCTAAGCAATACGCTGAAAAATTAAAAAAAATTAAATGTGTGGCCTTTGATGTCGATGGAATTCTAACCAACGGCCAAGTGGCGTGGGATGGGGAAGAACTTGGCTGGAACAGAAGTACCAATACGGCCGATGGCTATATGCTTCGCTACCTTATGAGCGCCGGTTTTACTGTTGGTGTGATCACTGGTGGTGACAGTCTTTCTGTGCATAAGCGCTTTAGTGAAAACTTGAAACTGAACTTTGTTCACTCCGGTAACGATGATAAGCGCTCTCATTTTAAAAAAGTTTTAGCACTTGGCTTCAAGCCTGAAGAAGTGCTTTTTATGGGAGATGAGTTTATCGATCTACCTATTCTTAAAGTCGTCGGTTTTTCAGCTTCTGTACCTGAAGCCAGTATCGAAATTCGCGAGAGTGTGGATTATGTCACTGAAAGACATGGTGGCATGGGCGCAGCTCGTGAAGTCATGGATCTTCTTCGTCATGCTCACGGTCTTGTTCCCGATGTTGAACATTTTGGTGATGAACTATGAATGATCGCCTAAAAGAACTTTTAGATAATGAGCATGTCTGGCCTTCAAACTACAGTTTCAAGTTTATTGTCGCTGCCGAAAGACTTGGCGAAGTTATTGAGATCCTGGGCGAAGGTGTCGTTGTAAAAGAATCAAAAAAAGGTAAATACGTTAGCGTAACGTTAACTAAACTCATGGATTCGAGTGAGGCGATCATTGCTCTTTATACAGAAGTCGCCAAAATTGAAGGAGTCATTTCGTTATGAAAAGTGCTGGAATTGTTATTGGTGGTGGAGCTTTCGGAACCGCGCTTGCGAGTATTTTGGCCAAGTCAGTGGATCAAGTGGTTATCAAAGTTCGCTCCGACGATGTTTACGAAGCCATTAACTCCGGTGAAAATGGCGTTTATCTTCCAGGTTTGACTCTTCCTGAAAATATTTCTGCCGCTAAAGACTGGGATGAGTTAGATAAAAAACTTGAAGGGCATGAGAAAAAACTGATTATTTCTGGCCTGCCAGCTGCCGCTATTGGCGAGTACTTCAAAGAAAATAAAGATTACTTTGTTAAGATGTTTAAGCAGGGGATTCCTCTTGTTTCCCTGTCCAAAGGCATTGATCCAGTAACACTCGAGCTTTCAGACGATCTTTTTTATGATTTATTCAACGATTATAAAGACCAGATCATGTTCTTGTCGGGGCCAAGTTTTGCTAAAGAAATTATTCAAGAGCAAATTACGCTGGTTACTTTGGCCGGTCGACATAAGGGACATCTTGAAGATGTATCTAAACTTCTCGAGTGTTCCTATTTTAAAGCGCTTCCTAGTTACGACGTTAAAGGTGTACTTCTAGGAGGTGCACTTAAAAACGTTTTGGCCATTGCCGGTGGTATCGTTGAGGGCCTAGGCTTTAACCACAATACACGAGCCGCTATGATTACTCGTGGGATCGCCGAAATGCTTCGTTTTGGAAAAGTGTTTAATGCTCGTCCTGAAACTTTTTACGGTCTCTCTGGCATGGGGGATCTGATTTTGACCACTACAGGAGAATTGTCTCGAAATAAAACTTTCGGTATTGAAATCGCAAAAGGCAGAAAGGCGAAAGAGATCATCGCTTCACAGCGCTCAGTGGTTGAGGGTTATAAGACAACGATGGCGGTACACCTACTGTCACAAAAGTATGACGTTCGCGCTCGGATATTTAGCGGTGTCTATCAGGTCCTTTATGAAGATATGGAGCCTAGAATGGTGATAGAAGGTCTTATGCAGTCGCCTTCAAGGTTTGAGATCGATTAGTCGTGATTTGTTTCTTGTTCCTAGCGAAAAACTAGATTAGTTTATACTTTTAAGCTTCTAGGAGTATCGTTGAAATTCTTATTGATCTTATTGTTGGCTTCAAGTTTTGCAGTTACTAAGGCTGAAGAGGCAAGTCCAGCTCAGCTCAAGGTAATGGCCGATAAAGACCTGATGCCCCTCTTGCAACACAAAGCCATTCTTGAAGCGATCAGCGCACAGAATAAAAAAAAATTGAGCCTTAAAAAGATTGAAGCCATTGATACTAAGTGGATTCGCACGGCTGGCTATGATGACTTCATGAGAAAGCTAATGGCTAATGATTGCGCAAATATTCTTAAGAAGGCGATGAAAAAATATAACTATATCTTGGAAGCGTTCATAGTCGATGCACAGGGTGCGATTGTATGTATGTTAGACAAGACGAGTGATTACTGGCAGGTCGATGAGGCTAAGTTCACTAAAGCTTTTAATAATGGCAAAGGTGAAGTTTTTATCGATAAAGTACGCTTTGATGAGTCGGCCCAAGCATATACTTCGCAAATTTCATTGCCGATTGTAAAAGATAAAAAAGTAATTGGAGTTGGAACGTTCGGTGTGAATGTTAATCTGGTGAAATAAGATTAAGGGCAAGCACCTTCAGAAATAAAACTCGCTCCCGCTTTATCCATCTGACATTCGTTATCAAAGGTCTTTGGCGCAGGCATGACCATGGCGCAAAAGGTTCCCGGTGCACATACAGGCATAGGAGGTTGCGCACACACTGGCTTGAAAAGCGCAGGACAGTCTTGTACGGCGAGTGCATTACTATTGCCGGAGCTAGTACTTCTTCGAAGTCGCATCTCATCGCCGCAGCTACTAAGAAAAAGTGAGAATGTTAAAAGTGCGAACATTTTCATGTCATTCTTATCGGCATACAAGCCGATGTGTTTAGTCATGGGATTAAAAGAGTTTAAAGATACAAGACAGGATAACTCGGGTTTAACTAAGCGATGGTTTAGTGCCAGTGGTATGGATCTCTTTTGTTGGAGCGACCAGCACGGCGAGGTCAGGCGGCTTGAGATTATCTGGGAACAAAGCTCTAAAAAGCGAGTGTGGAATTGGTCTATAGGTGAGAGCGGGCGCTTCTACGAGCTCGATGAAGGTGATAAAGACCCTAGGAAGAATTTAGCCTCTATGGCGGTTGATGAGCACGAAGGTGATTATGAAATATTATTGGCGCTAGTGGAGACTAACGCTGGTGAATTGCCCTATGAGGTTTTAGACACGCTTAGAATGCTTGCTTGATCTCATCGACTGTAATGGTTTCGCCCAAGTTGATGAGCTCTCCCTTCTCGTTAATGACGAAATAAGCTGGAACACCCACAAGTCCCTGAGACTGTAACCAATTGCCAATCACTTCATCGCGCTTGGTCCAATCGGCCAGTAAAAGTGTAATGTTCTCATCCTTCACAAATTGCTTAAACTCTCGCGAGTCCAGGACAAGCTTCTCATTCACTTTGCAGGTGAAGCACCACTTGGCCGTGAAGTCGATAAATGTCTTGGTCTTACTTGATCTCATCTGCTCCATTGCGCTGATCGACCACTTTTGCCAAGGAAGCCCTGCCTGTTGTTTTGTAGCGATCAAGTCGCCATCAGAGGTGCTTGAACTCGACATCGTCGAACCCATCAACTGAGCAAACATTAGCGTGGGAATGAGAAAGCTTAAGCCCACAGCAATTTTTCGTTTGGTGATTTTTGCACGCATAAAGAAGGCAAAGAATAAGAGAGTGAGAATTGTATTGAGTTTTAAAACTGGAATACTGGTATCAACTAAGGCTCCGTAGACATCTAAAAGCCATATCAACGTTAATAAGAGAGTGAGGCCTAAAAACTTTTTGAGGTGATCCATCCACATACCTGGTTTTGGTAAAAATGAAATCGCCTTTGGAAAAATCCCCGTCAAAATAAATGGAAATGCTAGTCCAAGACCAACAAAGCCAAAGACTAGGAAGATCATGGTATTACCGCCAGTAAAGGCGAAGGTGAGGGCGGTTCCAAGAAAGGGGGCGCTACATGGAGTGGAGAGAATCGTGGCAAGTACGCCGCCTAAAAAGTCTCCAAACATACTATCTTTAAGCTTCACTCCTCCAAGGCTTTTGCCCCCAGGAGTTCCAAACTCAAACAGTCCAAACAGGTTCAGTGAAAAAACGAAAAGAATGATAATCATGATAGCGACAAAGCGTGGGGACTGAAGTTGAAAACCCCAACCAACATTTTCGCCTGCACTTTTAAAGATCAAAATTGCCCCAGCAAGAGCAGCAAATGTTGCAAGCACTCCTAGAGTGTAAAAAAGATTGTGCTTGAAAATTCGAACGCGACTTTCATTTTGGTGCTGAATCATTCCGTAGAGCTTCAGGGTGATAACCGGAAGTACACATGGCATAACGTTTAGAATTAAGCCCCCCAAAAAGGCGAACAATAGAAAACTCCAAAGACTACGCTGTTCGTTTTGAATTGGTGGATAATTTGTTTCTTGGGATGACTCGCTCTTTGTGAGAGGCGTTAGCCCTTGAAAAAATCTCTCTGAAGCCGCGTTACTCAGATTGAGCACACTAAAATCTTTAGTGATGACTTTTGTTACACCATCGGCTGGATCTAAAAAGAAAAATTTCATTGGAATGGAAGGCGCTAGTTGCCCATTTGTTGGTAGCTTTACTTCAGGTTCTTCATATTCTCCATCCCAATCAACAGAAAAACGTGAGTAGAGTAGGCCTGTCGAGTCTTGGCGCAGTTCCTCACGCTTGAAGGTTAACAGTTCTCTTGGGTATGGAGTAAGAAAGTTGGCGTCTTTATAAAGAGCCTTGTCACTTTCACCGGAATAGTTGGCATAGATGACTAAATCTTCATTCTTACTATCCATGGATAGAATGATGTCGAGATCAGTTGGCCAAGCCGCTAGCTTGGGAAGAGCTTCATAGGCACTTAATAGCTCTTGTTCGTTAACGCTAAGAGTTTCGCCGTCGACTTTGATATTCCCAAGCGGATTTTCAATTGTGGCAGAAAAAGTTCTTTTACCCGGAATGCAAACATGCTTGCAGATAAGCCAAGTTGCTTCGCCTTGAAGTGTCTTGCCTTGATGTTGATCTATAAAGCTTTGAGGTAATTCGAAAAAGGCGTGATAGCGATCTTGATAACCAAAGGCTAAAATATCGCCCTCTTCTATATAGCGAAGTGGAATCGGCCATTCTTTTTCCACAAGCTGGATGGCCTGACCATCAAGCTTAAATTCAACTTTGGTTGGCATCCCAGCATCGCCTGGATTTTTCCAGTAAGTGTGCCACTTCGGAGCATTTTCAAAACTGACGGCCAAGAGTTCTTGAGAGGGGAGATGGGTTGCTTGAAGTCTTAAAAGTACATCTGGGATATGACTGTCTGCCGACGAAGCAAAGACAAAATGGGGCAGAAGAAAAGAAAGTAGTACAAAGATTTTCATTTTCCATCCAAGCTGGAGCAAAGTTTTGGTTTCGATACCAGTCAGTGTATTCTATCGTCATAATTTTACTCTATTTTCATAAATAGTCTCTAAAGAGTTAAGTTTTGACGACGCGTTGACATGGATCTCACTTACAGCGTCAATCAATGGGGTTTAGTATGCGTATTCGAGATTATCCACGACGCGTTGTGTGTTTAACCGAAGAGAGTGTTGAGACTCTTTTTGCACTTGGACTTAACGATCGCATTATCGGAGTCTCAGCCTTTGTTGAGCGGCCTGCTGAAGCAAAGCAGCTTCCAACCATGTCAGTTTTTACTCATGCCAATTTAAAAAAAATTGCCGATGCAAAGCCAGATCTAGTTCTTGGCTTTTCCGATATCCAAAAAGATATTGCGAAGGACTTAATTGGAATGGGTTTAAATGTCTGGATTGCGAATCATCGAACTCTCGATGAAACGCTAGACTATATTCTCGCTCTTGGCTCACTGTTTGGAGTCAGAAAAGCGGCAATGGACTTTGTCGCCGATCTTGAAGAGCGACTAGAGCAAGCGCATGAGTTTAGTTCTCGTCTTAAACATAGACCCAAAGTTTATATCGAAGAGTGGGACGAACCCATGCTTAGTGGTATTAGTTGGTTCTCTGAAATTGTTCGCGCTTGTGGCGGAGAAGATATTTTTGTGCATAAATCCAGTGGTTCACTAGCTAAAGATCGCGCAGTCGAGAGTTCAGAAGTGATCGCGGCTAATCCGGATATTATTTTAGGTTGTTGGTGTGGAAAGCCTGTTGATGTCAAAAGTTTTGCCACTAGGACCGGTTGGAAAAATATAAAAGCGGTTGAAAATAATCAGGTATTTGAGCTCGATCCGGCCATCTTTTTACAGCCGGGACCTGCGCCTATTCTTGCCGGTATCCCGATTTTACAACGTATTTTCAGTGACTTCCAAAATACATTAGCTTAACTCTTCACTTTGTTTAAAAGTTTTTCACTTTTCACCGATAGGTGTTTCGAAATGACCGTACTCATTTGGTTCGGGGCAGGAGAAACACATGAAGAGTTGGACACAATTTAGTCTTTTATCAGCAATACTCATAACGAGCACCGGTTGCGAGCTTGCCACTCAAGTGGAACATAAAGCGAAGCTAATCAATCGCTACGAGAATGTTGCGTTGACACTGTCAAAAGAGAACAGACAACTCAAATCAGAGATTGTGAATCTTAAGTATGAAATTCAAACACTGAAATCAAAGAATCAGTTTTTGCAATTACAGCTTGATGAGCACAAACCTACTTCACGTATTCCAGCGAGCGTTCCAACTTTCAAAGTAAAAAAAGATCTCGTTGAGTTCGACGTTTATAACTGGAAGCCAAATGATCTTCTGGCCGTAGCAGAACAAGAGTTTGGTAAGAATCCTGAAAGGGCGGCGCAGTTTTATCACGCTCTCAGCGTTTATTATCCAAGCCACGAAAAGATGGATGACAAATATCTCTTTAAAGCCGGTGTGTCGGCTTATGAATCAGGCGAGCATCATGATTGGGTAATCCAACATATGAGTGCGCTGATTGAAAAGTATCCGGCTTCAGAGTTTTATCGTGGCGCCAAGCTTTGGGTTGCGATGACTCATTTGAAGCTAGGTGATGAACAAGCATTTTTTAAAACAGCAGAAGAATTTAGAAAGAAATATCGCAATACACCTGAATGGAACATTCTAAGTGGGCACTATGAAAAAATTGTACAGAAATACAAATCACTTTAAGCTACTTGCTATTGCTCTTACTGCAATGTTTTGCACAGAAACATTTGCAGCTTCAGCAGTAGCGGTTGTTAACTCAGTCATTGGACGCGCTTTTGTAAGCGTTGATGGAAGAACTAAGAGTCTTCATCAAGGTGATCAAATTGCGGCCTTTGCCGAAGTTTATACCGAGCTTGGAGCACAGATCACTCTATCCGATTATTATGATCATAAGTATCATTTAGCTGGATCAGGTCATCTGCAATTTCTGAATAAGACGGTTCAGCTTAAAGAAGGATATCTTTGGGTTCAATCATTTCAAGATCGCATGACTTTTAGTGTAGAGACAGCCAACTCGGTGGCTTCATTTAAGCGCGGCGAAGGCATTGTGTCTTTCGATAGCGCTAGTGGAAAATCTCAAGTTCTAGTGAAAAAAGGTGAGTGGCAATACGCTAACTCATTCAATCAAACCTTTGCCCAAACGCTAGTAGAAGGTCAGTTTTCATTTATCACAATTGATGAACAGGAAGGCTTTCCTCGCGCAGGCACACCGATTGGCTATAAATCATTTAATAAAGTTGTTTCATTGTTTAAGAATGTTGATACAGCAGTCCCTGTTGGTGTCGCGCCAAGTAGAAATATTGCTTCAGTTTCTGAAGAACCAAGCACTATTCCTGTTATGAAGGCTTCACATCCAGTTAAGAAAATTGAAGTTAAAAAAGAAATGGAAAAAGACTTGATGCAGCTTTATAAGTCTAGACTTGTTAAGCAAAAGCCTAAACCAAAAAAATGGGCTCCAACTTACGAAGAGAAAGGCAATGTTGAAGTTCGTATCTACGGCGCACCAAAAGTTGTTAAACAACAAAAAGTGGAAGCCGAAAAACCGAAATCATATGTCTTTCACGCGATGAAAGAAGAAGAAAAAGCGAAAAAACGCGCGCCAGCTTCAGTACCAACCGAAGCTAAGAACGATGCTTTTGAAGCTCACTTGATGGAAGCTTACAAAGATCAAATGCGTCACTCTAATGAGACGAATAAGTTGATCAATGAACTCAAGTCTTTCAACTCAGACTACGTGCAAGGATATTAGTTCCCTTCGCAGTAGCTCAATGACTCGAAATTAGGTATCATTTCCTCCAAATTCCCATGTGTTAAAACATGAATTTGGAGGCTTTTTCATGGCATCTTCTCAATTGCCCGATTCTCTTACTTATGACGATGTTCTTCTCAAGCCAGGTTATTCTGAAATCCTGCCAGCAGACGCCGTCTTAGCCTCTAGATTTTCAAAAAGAATTCCTATGAATATTCCAATCGTCTCAGCTGCGATGGATACCGTTACTGAATCTCGTACGGCCATTGTTATGGCACAAGAGGGCGGTATCGGTGTGATACATAAAAACCTTCGAACCGAAGATCAGGCCAAAGAAGTCTTAAAAGTTAAAAAGTATGAAGCGGGAATGATTCTCGATCCCATTACGGTTGGTCCTAAGTGGAGCCTCAACCGTGTGCTTGAACTGACGGCTCAAAATAAAATCACTGGCGTCCCTGTCGTCGATGACAATAAAAAACTGATTGGTATTTTAACTTCAAGGGATCTTCGCTTTGAAACTAATTTTGATCAAAAAGTTGAAGATGTCATGACTCCGGCCGATCGATTGATCTCGGCTGACGAAGGAGTTGGCCTTGATGAAGCCAAAAAGCTTTTACACAAACATCGTATTGAAAAATTACCTGTAGTGGATAAAGCCGGACATCTCAAGGGCTTAATCACCATTAAAGATATTCTTCGCACGATGACACATCCATACGCCAATAAAGATGAGTTAGGTCGACTACGTGTCGCCGCAGCTATTGGAGTTGGTGATAAAGAAGTTAAACGTGCCCATGCCTTAGCCGATGCCGGTGTTGACGCTCTTGTTGTCGATACGGCCCACGGTCACAGCCTAGGCGTTATCAATATGGTTAAGCTGCTTAAAAAAGAATTACCTGATGTTGATATTGTCGCCGGCAATGTTGCCACAGGTGATGCTTGCTTAGCCTTAATTGAAGCTGGTGTCGACGCCATAAAAATTGGTGTTGGGCCGGGATCTATTTGTACTACTCGCGTCGTGGCGGGAATTGGTGTGCCACAGCTTTCAGCGCTAATGGAAGCCAGAAAAGCCTGTGCCAAAGCAAATATTCCATTTATTGCAGATGGAGGTATTAAATATTCTGGTGATGTGGTGAAGGCCTTGGCGGCCGGAGCTTCAGCAGTCATGATCGGTTCGCTCTTTGCTGGTACAGACGAAACTCCGGGCGAGATGGTGTTGTATCAAGGCCGCTCGTATAAAGTTTACCGCGGTATGGGTTCACTTGGCGCCATGGTTCTTGGAAGCAAGGATCGCTACGGTCAAGCAGGTGTGCTGGACCTTGGAAAACTTGTACCAGAAGGAATTGAAGGACAGGTGCCTTATCGTGGTTCACTCTCTAGCAATATTTATCAACTGCTAGGAGGCCTGCGCTCTGGAATGGGCTACGTGGGCGCTAAGAACTTAGAAGAGTTGCGCGAGAAAGCGAAGTTTATTCGCATCACTTCTGCTTCACTGAAAGAGAGCCATCCTCACGATGTCATCATTACAAAAGAAGCTCCCAATTATTCGATTTCAAGTTAAGGATAGAAGATGAAAGTGCGTCAGATATGGATCGTCGACTTCGGTAGTCAGTATACTCAACTGATCACAAGAAAAACTAGAGAGCTTGGTCACTCTTCAGAAATTATAACAGTTGAAGAGGCAAAACGACGTTTTGCCAGTGGCACCCGGCCTGGAGCTCTAGTGCTCTCTGGTGGGCCTGATTCTGTTTCAGAAGATCTCGATTTCTATCACGACTTCTTTACGGATGAATCTCTTGCTGTTCTTGGGATTTGTTATGGCATGCAACTGATGGCCAGAGAGTTTGGCGGTAAAGTTGAAAAGGGTGTGCTTGGCGAATACGGTCATACCAAAATTCACACCGCACCTGGATTTTCAATTCCCGGTGTTAAAGGTGATCTTGAAGTTTGGATGTCTCACTTTGATACCGTGGCGCAAGCGCCTGCAGGATTTAAGCGCGCGATGGAATCCCATAACAAAGTCTTGGCGGCGATGGTGCATGAAACACGTCCTATTATGGGGCTACAGTTTCATCCAGAAGTTGATCACAGTGAAGGTGGACGTGAAATCCTCGCTTATTTTTATGAAAAACTAGCAGGACTTGAAAAAGATTGGGATGAAAGTGAAATGCTTCGTGAGGCTATCGCTTTAGTTGAATCTATTGGCGAAGGTAATGTTCTGTGTGCATTTTCAGGCGGTGTCGATTCTCTTGTCGCCGCAACATTAGCGCATAAAGTGTTAGGCGAAAAACTTCACTGCTTTTTCGTTGATAACGGATTACTTCGCCCCCAAGATCATGGTCATATCAAAACTTTGCAGCAACAGACCGACCTCAATATTACAGTACTCGATTCAAAAGAATTCTTTTACGAGAAGCTGAATGGACTAGATGAACCTGAGAAAAAGCGTAAGGCCATTGGAGTTACATTCATCGAAGTGTTTGAACAGCAAGTTCACAAATATGAACAAGAGCACGGAATTAACTTCACCCATCTTCTTCAGGGAACACTTTATCCCGATGTTATTGAATCTATTTCACCTCATGAAAAAGGTGGAAAATCAGTTACTATTAAATCCCATCATAATGTCGGTGGCCTGCCAGAGCGTATGAAGCTTAAATTGCTTGAACCATTAAGGTTTCTTTTTAAGGATGAGGTCAGACGCTTAGGCGAAGAGTTAGGGCTTAAGTATGAATGGGTTCATCGCCATCCTTTCCCGGGGCCTGGTATCGGTGTACGAATTCTTGGTGAAGTGACCAAAGAGCGAGTCGCCAAGGTTCAAGAAAGTGATCAGATTCTTTTTGAAGAGCTTCATAGTCATAATTTTTATGAGGCTACTTGGCAGGCTTTCACTGTTCTCCTCCCTGTAAAAACAGTGGGAGTCAAAGGTGATGCTAGGGCCTACGAAGAAGTCATTTGCGTTCGCATGGTTAATAGCGGCGATGGAATGACGGCGACCTGGACAGACGCCCCAAGAGATTTACTCAGTACAGTTTCAAGTCGAATTTGTAATGAAGTTAAAGGCGTTACTCGTGTTGTGTACGATATTACCTCTAAACCGCCTGGTACAATTGAGTGGGAGTAGTTGTTTCTTGCCGTTTCGAGTCAAGATTGGGAACATAAGAGAGTAATCTTCTCACTTGGAGCTCCCTATGTCCGTTTGGCAACAAATGTTCTCAAAAAGAATGCTCATCGCTTTCATCATGGGCATGGCGGCGGGACTGCCACTTCTGCTTACAGGCTCAACTTTACAGGCATGGATGCGGGGAGAAGGGGTCTCACTAGAAAACGTTGGTCTAGTTTCTCTCATTGGTCTTCCCTATACGTTAAAGTTTTTATGGGCTCCGATCTTTGATCGCTTTGTTCCCAAGTTTTTAGGTCGTCGTCGTGGTTGGCTTCTCATCGTTCAGCTTATACTGGCCGCCTGTATTGCCCTCATGGGTGCCTTTAATCCGGNCAGCAATATTTCAATGATTGTTTTCATTGCATTCCNCGTCACTTTCTTTAGCGCTAGTCAGGACATTGTGGTCGATGCCTATCGCCGTGAGAGTCTGAGTGATGAAGAGCTAGGGCTTGGCTCAAGTCTTTATGTGAATGGTTATCGCGTTGCCATGCTAGTCTCTGGAGCTGGTGCTCTAGTTCTTGCTGATAATATGAGTTGGCGCTTGGTTTACTTAATTATGGGCGCGATCATGGGCATCTCTGCTCTTTCTACTCTGTTTGCTGATGAACCAGAGATGACAGAGTCGGCTCCAAGAACACTCAAAGAGAGCGTAATTGATCCGTTTGTGGAATTTTTTAAACGTGACGGAGCGCTTTGGGCCTTGGCCTTTATTTTCTTTTATAAGGTCGGCGATCAGATGGCCTCGAATATGACCATGCCTCTTTATTTAGATCTTGGCTTTAGCAAAACGGAAGTAGGCGTGATTGTGAAGGCCTTTGGCTTTTGGGCTACCATCGTTGGCGGACTCTTAGGCGGAACCTTAATGATTAAACTAGGGATGGTTCGTTCTCTTGTCATTTTTGGTATTTTGCAAATGATCTCAACGGCCGGATTTTCAGTTCTTGCCATGGTTGGCAAAAACGATAGCGTTCTTGCGGCAGTCATTAGTTTTGAAAACCTATCGGCAGGAATGGGAACAGCTGCCTACGCCGCCTTTATGGCTTCACTCGCTAATAAAAAGTTCACAGCGACCCAATATGCACTTCTCTCAAGCTTGATGGGAATGCCAAGAGTATTAGCTTCAGCGCCAACGGGATTTATGGCCGCTAATATGGGTTACTCTTCATTCTTTATTTTCTGTACGTTGATTGCGATACCAGGACTGTTTATGATCGCGAAGCTATCTAAGATGTTAAAGTCGCCTCACCGTTAACTTGGCGCTAAGTTGAGCGTGGCAGATTGTATTTCTTCTGCCGCGACATTTAGTTTTCTGCTTAATAATTTCCAGTTCAACTTCGCTTAAGTTTGGATCAAGACCTGTACTTAGAATGAGATCTTCAGAGTTTTCGAGTAACCATTCCATCGCTAGTTCTTCAGCTGATTCATCTGATAGATTACTTGAACTAAGATCAAACGATTGTTGTTTACCTTGAATAACGACCATAGCAGTCCCAATCATCATTTTTTGATTAGGGTTTTGCACCACGCGACTTTGCTCTAGATCGACATCAATGTCGATAACGACTTCATAAGCGTAGGCCTTACCCCAGAGGGCAAAGATGCCAATCAGCATAAGCATTTGAACAATAGTTTTCATGACATGATTATAGATCTAGTGATGTACTTTATAACGCTCTGTGTAATTAATATAGGCGTTTTATGCACTCCAACATATTGATTTTATTTGTTTATACCTTGACGACATGGTCCTGGCGCCCATATTAGGTCTTGGAGGCAAAATGACAAAAGCTACAAAAATTGGCCAGGTCTTTATGATTCAAGAAGGAACCATGATTCCAATTGGCCGTGGTGTGCTTAAAATCCACTTTAATAAGACGCAAACGAAGCCAGAGAAAAATTTGGAAGTAGATAAGAAGGATAAAAAAGATAAATTAAAAAAGCCCTAGCTGTTCAGGCTTAGGTTCAGTCGAAGGACTACGACGCTTTCTAGGAATAAGAATTTCCCTTTTTTCAAAACTGTTCTCTTTAGTGAAGATAACGAAAAAACTCATATCTGAATATTTTCGTTTAAGCTCTTTCATCTCTTCTGTTACTAACTCAACATTTTTAGGATCATCATCAGACATACCAAAGCGGTGATGCGGACTATAGCCATAAACTTGGATAGCTTTCTCGACCGACTCTCTGATGGCGGCACGCTTGAGCTCTGGAACGCTATGCTTAAGCTCTTTGTCACCAAGCTCAATTCTAACGTCAGGATTGGAAACTGGATAAATTGAGAGGTAGTTGGGCGAATGGGGAAGATGACCATCGCGAACCATAAGGTTAATACCTTCGATCAAGGTATCTTGATTGTGCCCTCTGGCCGTAATAATTGAGATTGGGCGGCGGTTAAAAGTCGCATGGTAAAAACAATTCCAAGATGGCGCTTTCCAACCATAGTCTTTTGTCTCAAGCGCCTTCTCAATATCCTGAAGGAAGACTTGTTTTTTTCGAATAATCTTATCGAGTAATGAAAAGTTTTTATCGCGAAAATGTCTAAAGCTGCCTTGAATATCGTCAAAGTTTAAAAAATAATCAGCAAATCTTCCGGTCTTTCCAATATTTTTATTTTCTCTAGCAAACTCGCCAGATGAAATAGTTTTTTCTTCGTTCGTATTTTTGTGAAAAATTACAATCGGTGTAGAGAGATAGGCGACGTTGTCATCAAAATCAAAGAAATAGAAGCTCTTCCCCCCAAGATGGGCGTTTCGATCGAGCTCAAATGGGCGGCCTATTTCTAACTCTAGCTGAGTTTGATTTTTGGCCTGTTTTTGACGAAGTAGGCGCATTAAGTCTCCGGTAACTCCACCGCTAATTTTGCCAAACGGTATAACTCAACTGGGGCCGAATCAAAAGATTCACCCGCAACTTCATGAAGATTTGCGAGGCACAAAGCTCTTACACTACTAGGCCATTCGCCCTGGACAGAGCACGTGCGATAAAAAGCGATCGACTTACCAATGATTAAGCCATCAGTTGGATTGTCGTGGAGTAATTGCTTAATATTGCCGAGCTCTTCTGAGAGTTCAGCAATTGAAAGTGGCATATGGTGAAGTTCATGTTCGCCCAGCGCGCGAAGCTCCTGCTTGGTTGGCATACCTTTAGAGATACGAGCAATACTCTGATCCAAGCTCTCTAGCCCTGTTAACTCTTTTTCAACTTCGAGCACTTCTTCAACTGCTTGATCATTTTGAACAAAAACAGAGCGGGTAGTAGGAGCTGACTCGGGGGCTGCTCTGAGGACTTCTTCATTAAGTTTTTTCTGACTGCCAATCATGGCGGCAACAGCAAAAATAACAACTAGAAAAAGAATTCTTCTCTTATTCATTATAACCTCACCGCTTCAGGAGCCGGGTTCCAGTCTGTGGATGGAATGAGTTCAAGTGCATCAGCAGCTTTGGCAGCAGCGAGTACACGTTGTTCGAGATCAACAATCTTATTATAGGTAGAAAGTGTAATTCTTCCGGTGATTCGCTCAATCTCATAGAGCGTTTTTTGTGTCGAAAGTTGCAGTTTAAGTGACTCTAGTTCCATATCGTCTGAATCCAAAACTTTTGGAGTATGGACAAGGACACGGTTGATTGAATCTAGATAACGCAGACGAAGCTTCTCTTTTTCAGAAGCACTACAGTCATCACAGTTTTTAATAAACTCTTTAGTGATCTGTGCGCCAACAGTATAGGGCCCATTAAGGTTGCGATCACAGGCATGAACACCTGCAAAGTCGTGATCAGTTGGGCAAACGGCGTGAAAAAATCCAATCCCAGCGCCAGCGCCATCACTATGTCTGGCTTCGTGAAAAAAGGTCGACATTCTACCAAGCCCATTAGCCTTTGATAGTTCGTCTTTCGAATTGATCAAATACTTTTTCATAAACAGGCCTTCACCAATTTGGATGATTCCCGTTCTTGGTGAAACAACCTGGTAGCTCTTAGATGAAAGAAAGCCAGTCTTAACTTTTAATGTGAAAAGTTGATTGGCCGTTTTGCCAGCATAATAAAGGCCTGTGCCAATATTACTCATGACCGTTACGCCTTTAGATCCATTGCCTGTGGCAGGTCTTGGCATGGCTTTTTCTATGATGGCCGGCTCATTAACAGGGTAGCGTGAATAGTTTTGTGCCTTGATCTTAAGCTTTGTTACATCGGTATCTTCAATCACTACAGATACGCGCTCTCTTAGCCACTGATAAGCTGAAACGGCATTGAGATCATTCATCTCTAAAAGCTCAAGAGTTTTTGGATCAGCACTTTGTGAGAAAGACATCTCGCGCAGTTGTTCAAGATCGCGCGTCAGCGTTCGACGATAGTCCTTCGAAATTTTTCTCGAGAGCGTAATATCATCGGCGCCACCATGCACTTGCGGCATCATGGCCATACTGATGGTAAAAGATAGTAGGGACTTTAAAATCATCTATATTCCTTTCTCATTTTGGCCATTTATACCACGCGTCACAAAACCTTCAAGCTGGTCAGTAAAAAGGAAAGAGTCTAGGATTAAAGCAGGTTTAAGCGTTCTTTGGAGTTTGTGTGACTAGATTTAATAGACGAGACTTTGTGACTTTTATGGGTGGATCACTGGCCTTGGCGGCCGTAGGTTGTGCCAAAAAAGCTCCTGAACTTGAGGCTGTTTCATCAGTAAAATCAATGGGTTTAGCACCGCTAGGCAATGATCAACTGAGTTTGATGCAGGAGTTGAAGTACGAAATCCTCTTGGAATGGGGCCAACCTATCTCTAAGAATGCCCACTTTGGGTACAATAATGACTATTTAGCCATTCTTCCAACAAGCGAGCCTGATATCTGGTGGCTTTGGATTAATCACGAATACTGTAATCCGCTTTTTGTTTCTCAATACATTAAGGGAAGCCAAAAGACGAAGGAACAAGTGGCCAAGGAGATGAGCGAAGTCGGCGGCTCGCTGGTTAAGATCAAAAGAAATTTGAAGACCGGACGCTGGATGTTTGTACCAAGTTCGGGCAAGCGCTTTGATGCGACCTCAAAAATCCCATTTGCTGGCGGCAAAGTGGCAGGTTCTGATCACGGAATTGGAACAATGGGGAATTGTGCTGGAGGGACGACTCCATGGAATACTTTTTTGACCTGTGAAGAAAACATTGATGGTTATTACGGCGATGTAAATTCTAAAGGCAAGCAGATCGACAAGCCATTTCTTCAATGGGAAAACTTTTATAACTATCCTCCACAGCACTACGGTTGGGTTGTTGAAGTTAATCCCAAAACTCTTGCCGCAAAAAAACTTATCGCTCTCGGGCGTTTTGCCCACGAGAGTTGTACTGTTCATAAACTATCTGATGGTCGAGTTGTAGCCTATTCAGGTGATGATAAAGCTGACGAACACTTGTATAAATTTGTTTCTTCTAAGGCCAACTCGCTTGAAGAAGGGGAACTCTTTGTTGCCAATATTAAGAAAGGAAAGTGGTTGAGTCTTTCTTTGGAAAAACAGCCACTTCTTCAAAAACATTTTAAAACGCAAATTGATGTTTTAACTTTTGCCAGAGAAGCCTCCAAAATACTTGGAGCAACTCCGCTTGATCGACCTGAGGATATTGAAATTCATCCCGCGAGTGGTGAAGTCTTCGTCGCCCTCACTAATAACGTCAATCGTATGAATTTCCATGGTTCAATTATGAAACTGACACCAAAAGATGGAGATCATGAGAGCGAAGATTTTAAGGCACAAGACTTTCTGGTTGGCGGTGAGGGAGTGGGATTTTCTTGTCCTGATAACCTGATGTTTGATCCGAAGGGGAATCTTTGGTTTACCACTGATATGTCAGGGAAGGTTATCGGTAAGCCTCCTTATAAAAGCTTTGGTAATAATGCGCTTTTTTATGCCCCTTTAAGCGGACCTTACGCAGGAGAAGTTATTAGAGTGGCAGAGGGACCAATGGACTCAGAGCTTACTGGACTGTGTATCACTCCGGACAAAACGGGGCTGTTTTTGAGTGTTCAACATCCCGGGGAACTTTCAAAGGATGCCGCCAAGCCAACTTCACATTGGCCTCGCGGTGGTTCTGAAATTCCGCGCCCATGTGTGGTCGAGATTAGAGGTAAGTTTATGGAGCAAGTTCTAGGATGAAGTTCTTATTTTTAGCTCTCTTCTTTTCACAAGTCGTAGTGGCGCAGACTGCGATAGAAATTGCTTCGATCGATGGCAAGGTTTTGTACTACCGCGATCGTGTTATTTCGATTTTGACAGAAAAGACGATCTTGAAAAATGATGACTTGATTATGACGAAAGCCGGTCGAGTTTCATTGCAATTTGAAGATACGACCTTGGATTTTGCCCCTCATTCGCTTTTTAGGGTCATGAATCTTAAAAATAAAGAGAGACATCAGTTCGGTGAGTTTCTTATGGGGGACTTCTCATCTAGTACGAGAAAGAAGCTTGTTGATACTCGAAGACTCGAAGTTCTCTTACCGAAATCAAAAGTTCACGTTATTGGAACGAAATACGTCGTACAAATCGCCGCTAATGTCGAAAAACTTCTGACCAGACAAAAAGGTGAGTTTGAAGAGTTACCTAGACTTGAACTCATTCCCGAAGTTGTGGCTAGTAATGACCTTGTGACACAGATCACTTGCCTTGAGGGAAAAGTTTTTGTCAAAACTGATAGTGGACAGGAAAAAACACTAGAGAAAAGTGAGTCTGTTCTTTACTCTGGAAATGGGGCTAACCTTCGCTTGACTCTAAAAGATGAGAGTGATTTAGAGTCACTTCGAGAGGGGCTTAAATTCTTTTTAGACGTTTCGCCAGAGACGAACGCCAATCCCGCTGAATAGAGACCATGGCCGGAATTAAAAAGAGGGTTAAGAAAGTTGCAAAGACAAGACCCCAACCCATCGAAAGTGCCAGTGGTTTAGTAAATCCAGAGTCCCCACCAAGCCCATAGGCCATAGGAAAGACTCCTCCTAATGTCGTGATACTTGTCAAAAGAATTGGGCGAAGTCGTGATACAGAAGCATCAATAAGACCCTGCCTACCTTCACCGTTAGCTAGTTTTCTATTAATCGCATCAACCAAAATAAGTGAGTCATTAACAACCACACCGGCCATGCCAATGACGCCAACCATGGCCATAATATCAATCGCTTTATCATGAAGAGCAAAAGCCGCGATGACACCGATGGAGCCAAATGGAATGGCCAAACCAATAAGTAGAGGCTGAACAATCGAACTTAAGGTGAGGGCCAAGATAAAGAGAATCATAGCGATTGCGTAGATCAGCGACTGACTCATTGAACTTTTATTTTTACTGGCTTGGCGATCAGCATCTTCTACTTGAAACTTGAGCATTGGGAATTTGAGCGCAAGTGGCTCAAGTGCTTTTTCTAGGTCTGCTTGGAAAACTTCTTTTTTCGTTTCATCTTGCAAGTAAGACACTTCAACGGCCACAACACGCTCAACATTCTCGCGATCAATACGCTTTAGCGCTCTGGTCTTCTTCCACGAACCAAACGTCGATAATGAAGCGATCTGGCCTTCACCGATAATGACGGGAAGACTTGAGAGCTGATCAAAGTCTAATCGATCACCAAGGGCGATATAAGAATAGACATTAACATTTTCTCCGTCCCAACGAAGTTGGTGAAGCTTGCTCTCAGCCACGTATCCACGAATTTGTAGCGAAAGATTTGAAAGCTCCAATCCGTATTGAGTCAGAGCCGCTCGGTTGGGCTCAAAACTCCAGCTGTCTGCGAAGAGCTTTGGGTCAACTGAAAGTGATTTAAAACCTTTTATATCTTTGGCGCTATCAGAAACTCCGGTCAATAGACGTTCAACGTCTAAGCGGCCTCGGCCCGAGATAGCAACGCGAAGAGAGTGATCTTTGGCATCATCAAAGCCATCGAGCCTACGGTCAACTTCGATTCGCTCAAACATCTCTTTATCGACACTTTCAAGCCCTAGTTCAATGGCCTCTTTGATGGATTGCTTGGCTTGCTCGATATCGTCCATTGTCTGCGAAAAACGCACATTAAACTGGGCATATTTTGGCCCTTCATGCTTTTCACCTGCAACCCATGCTTCACCAATTTCAGTATCAATATATTGATAAAGCTCTTTATCTAAATTGTTCATGATTTGTTTTATTGGTTCTAATTTCTTAGATGACTCTTCGACTGAGGTACTTTCTTCAAGCACCGTTAAAACGCGAAGGCGCTCACTACTGATTCTAAGGTCAAACTTAAAGGGAACTTTGGCCGAAGCAAACCAGATAGCGCCGACGAGAAGAGAGACAAATGAAAAAACTAAAACATAACGAAAGCGAAGACTAAACCACAGAATTTTCTCATAACGACCACGCAGTCGATCAATCAGTTTGAGCCTTTTGGGATTAAGCGGATTTTTTACAAAGTGAGCCAGGTGGTTGGGTAGAATGAAAAAACATTCAATCCAGCTCATCGTTAGCGCGGCAATCACAACCCAAGGAATGGCCGCAAGTACGTTGGCGATCCCGCCTCCAGCAAGAAGTAGTGGCATGAAGGCGACAAGTGAAGTGAGAACTGTCCCGGTGACTGGGCCAATGGTTTCTAGTACTGCATTGACGGCGGCCTCCCGTGGGGGAGCGCCAGCTTCGAGGTGCTGAGAGTATTGTTCAGTCACAATGATGGCATCATCAACCAAAATTCCAAGTACCAAAATCATGCCAACAACAGAGATAATATCGATTGAGATACCGAGGGACTGAAGTACGGCGAAGGTTGCGAGATAAGCGAGGGGCATGCCGATCGCGGTCATCAAGGCAGCTTTGAATCCGAGGAAAAAATAAAGAATCGCAATCACCAATATCGTTCCGTAGATCGCGTTGGTGGTAAGAACGTTTAACTGTCGCTCAATAAATGATGGGCCATCTCCAGTTAATAAAACTTCAAGTCCGCTTGGTGGACTTTCTTTTTCCAGCACCAGATTAAGACGATCGCGAAGAGTCAGCGTATCGGTGTCCATATCTTTGAATAAAATGATAGTCGCACTTGGCTTACCGTTTACAGTTCTTTCGACTTGATCATCAGGCGGTAGGCGCCAATTGACTTGGGCCACTTGAGAAAGTCTGACCACGTTGCCAGAACTATTTCCTTTGATGATGAGATTTGAAACTTGGGAGACGTCTCGAAGGGTGTTATCAAATTCAACGACAATATCGCCGCTTTCTTTTTCAATCACCCCGAGTGGGAGTAGAGCAAAGGCAGAGCGAACCTTGTTGGCTATTTCTGGCAGTGAGACGCGAAAACGGGCCAGATCCTTGGGGCGAAGTTGGACATAGACCTGCTTTTTAGGACTGCGATCATCAATCCTCGTCATACCTTCAATTCGTCTAAGTCGCTCTGTAAATGCTCTAGTCCATGCCAAGTGAGCATCATTATCTTTATCAAATCCCACTAAGGAGAGAGTACCAAACCAGAAGGTATTGATTTTGATATTCTCAACCTCAAGATTTTCCAAGTCTTCCGGAAGCTGAGAGCGAATTGATGAGACAGCGCTTTCAACTCTTGAGTGTAGATCTTCAACATCATCAAAACTGTCAAAAATATCGAGCTTAACTGTGAAGTTGCCGGCCGTAGTATTTGAAGTAATTCTTTCAATGCCTGCAAAACTTCGAACTGTATCTTCAATTGGCGCAGTCACAAATTCTTCCATTTGGGCTGCACTCGCTCCCGATAAATTGGCTCGAATTTGAATCATTTTCACTTCAAAAGGAGGAATCAAATCGCGCTTCATTGTTAGGACTGCGACAGTTCCAATAATGAATAAAAAAACGCAAACAAGATTGACGATAAATGAATGGTCGATGGCGGCATTGATAAGTCTTTTTAACATCGCAAGAAGGTGCCAGAAAAAGACGACTATTGCAATGCGCTAATGAGCTTTTTTTCGAACATTCAGTGGCTTAAAAAACTATATGAAGCGCGTCAAAACTGACGAATCGACCCTGTTCTGAGACAATATAGAAGTTACACCACACACGCGTACGAGGCCATTCATGTCACTTCTTGAGACCCATCCGGACAGCTTTGTTCACTTGCACCTTCACACACAGTATTCACTACTTGATGGTGCAATCAGACTTCCAGATTTAATCAACCAAGCGAAGGAATGGAATATTCCGGCCATCGCACAAACTGATCACGGCAATATGTTTGGTGCGATTGATTTTTATACCCGCTGTAAGTCGGCCGGCATCAAGCCAATTCTTGGATCGGAAATTTATTTTACTCCTGGCTCTCGTTTTGATCGTTCGCCTTCAAAAAAAGCGAAATCAGTTTCTAACCAAGATGCCGAAGAAAGTTCACGCCAGATTCACCACCTCATTCTTCTTTGTAAGAACAACACAGGTTATGAAAATTTATGTAAGCTCTTATCTCAAGCTTATCTCGAAGGCTTTTACTACAAGCCACGCGCCGATCTGGATTTACTCAAAGAATTCTCAGAAGGTCTTATTTGTACAACGGCCTGTCTAAAAGGTGAGGTCGGTTACAACTTCTTCACCGACCAAGACGATAGGGCCAAGAAGGCGATTACAAAGCTTCACGATATTTTTGGTGATGACTTCTACTTAGAGGTTCAACAAAATGGCCTAGAAGAGCAAAAAATTGTGAACGAAAAAGTGATCGCTTATGCCAAGGAAAACGGCCTACAAGTTGTTGCGACCAATGATGCCCACTACATGACTAAAGAGGACGCGACCGCACAGGAAGTTCTTCTTTGTGTTCAAACAGGGAAAACTTACGCTGACGAAAACCGCATGCGTATGACGTCACAAGAATTCTATTACAAAAGTCCTGAAGAGATGCGTCGTGCTTTCGCCGATCATCAAGAGGCATGTGATAATACGCTTCGTATCGCCGATAAATGTAATGTGGAACTCAACTGGACAGATGATAAAGGAAATCAGATTTACCATCTTCCTGATTACCCAATTGAAACTGACGAAACGGTGGATGATTATTTCACGCGTATGTCTCATGAAGGTTTAGAAGCTAGATTTGCAGGTCCTCATTTTAGAAAGTTAGTTGAACAAGATAATTGGGAAAGTGAGCTTAAGCCGAAGTATTGGCAGCGTCTCAATGATGAAGTCAAAATGATCCTGCAAATGGGATTTCCTGGTTATTTCTTAATCGTATCGGATTTCATTAAGTGGTCTAAAGACAACGGAATTCCTGTCGGTCCAGGACGTGGTTCTGGTGCCGGCTCTTTGGTGGCTTACTCCCTCGATATTACCAACGTCGACCCACTTCCATACAATCTTCTCTTTGAGAGATTCATTAACCCTGAGCGTATCTCAATGCCTGACTTTGACGTCGACTTTTGTCAAGGTGGGCGCGGTCGAGTGATTGATTACGTCACGCAGAAATACGGCGAAGACCGTGTGGGACAGATTATTACGTTTGGTAAACTTCAAGCTAAGGCCGTTATTCGTGACGTCGCTCGTGTGTTTGCCCTTCCGTACTCAGAAGCGGACATGATTTCTAAGCTTATTCCTGAAGAGCTTGGCATTACATTAGATAAAGCGCTCGAGATGGAGCCAAAGCTTCGCGAGCTGATGGATACCGATCCAAAGATTCGCCAGATTATTAATATTTCGAAGCGACTCGAGGGACTTCTTCGCCACGCCTCGATTCACGCCGCTGGTGTTATTATCACCAACAAACCTTTGGTTTCTTATTGTCCTTTGTTTAAGGGTCGAGAAGGAGAGAAGGTTGTTCAGTTTGATAAAGACTTCTCAGAAAAAATCGGCCTTGTTAAATTCGACTTCTTGGGGCTAAAAACCCTTACTGTTATTGATCACGCTTCAAAGTTTATTAAGCGCGACTCTAATCCCGAATTTGATATTGAAGATATCGACCTTGAAGATAAAGAGGTTTACGACTTCATCGGCGATGGAGAAACAATTGGTGTCTTTCAGCTTGAAAGCTCCGGCATGATTGAGCTGTGTAAGAGAATCAAGCCCAACACACTCGATGATATTACAGCGATTAACGCTCTCTACCGCCCAGGTCCTCTTGAGTCGGGCATGGTTGATGACTTTATTGAAATCAAGCATGGTCGAAAAGAAATGACCTTCCCATTTGAAGATCTCGCACCAGTTCTCAAAGATACTTACGGTGTTATCGTTTACCAAGAACAGGTGATGAACGTCGCTCGTATCATCGGCGGCTACACCCTTGGTCAAGCCGATATGCTTAGACGTGCTATGGGTAAGAAGAAAATTGAAGAGATGGATCGACACCGTGAAATTTTCCGTCAAGGAGCGATCGAACGCGGCTATGATGAGAAAAAAGCCGTCGATCTATTTGAACTCATGGCCAAATTCGCGGCCTACGGATTTAACAAATCCCACGCTGTGGCCTACGCCCTCATTGCCTATCAGACGGCGTTTCTAAAGAGATACTATCCAGCAGCTTTTTTTGCAGGACTGCTTTCAACTGAACTTTCCAATATGGATAAAGTCACGGCTTATATCAACGATTGTCGCGGCCGTGGCATCCAGGTTCTCCCACCTGATGTGAATGAATCCATGTGGCTGTTTAACGTTGTCGAAGAGAATATTCGCTTTGGTATGGGAGCGGTGAAGAACGTTGTGGAGAATGCCGTCGAAGCGCTTATCCATGAACGCGAAGAAAATGGTCCTTTTGTTGGGTTTGTTGATTTTTGTGAGCGTGTAGATCTTAAGGCCGTAGGTAAAAGAGTTATTGAATCACTGATTAAAGTTGGTGGCTTCGATGGCTGTGAAAAAGAGCTCAATCGTAAAACCATGCTTGAAAATATGGAGTTGATTGTTGCTTATGCTCAAAAGAAGCAGGAAGAAAAGGCCTTAGGTCAAAGCAACCTCTTCGATCTTGATGCAGCAGCAACCGAGGACTCAAACCTTCAGCTTGATATTGCAGCAGTAGAAGACTTTGATGAAAAAGAGAAGCTCTCTTGGGAAGCTGCCTTGATGGGCATCTATGTTTCAGGCCATCCACTTGATCGCTTCGCCAATGTATTAAAGCAAATGTCTTCCATGAGTATCTCCGATGTACACGAGATCTCTGGTGGCGATAAAAGAGAGATGATGCTTGCCGGGCTGATTTCTGGTCGAAAAAATATCCTGACTAAAAAAGGCGACAAAATGTGTTTCGCTACTTTAGAGGATCTGACGGGTAAGATTGAGTGCATTGTCTTCCCGAGAACATTTGCCGAATACGAGGAGATTTTGGCCGGAGATGAGCCATTAATCATGGAAGGGCAGGTTAACTTAGCTGAGGAACCGAGGAAATTCTTCCCGACAAAAATTCAAAAACTTAAGGATCAAGCTGAAGAGCGCGTGACCGGAGTTCGTATCAGTGTCGAGCGCGAACAATTAAACGAGTCTCGACTCAAGCGCTTTAAACAAGTACTATTAAGCTACCGTGGAAGTGTTCCACTGCACATGATTGTTATTTCTGATCAAGACAAAGTTCGAATGCCATTTGGACAAGACTTTTTAGTGAATCCGACTCCCCAATTGGCCGCCAAGATTAACGAAGTCTTCCAAGGAAATAGTGTTCAGTTTGTAGTGGATGGAAAGTTGGAAGATGTTAGTGCATCTCAAATTTAAGGTACCGAATGAATTTTAAAACTATAGTGACTCTCATTTTATTTTTCCTTGCAACATCTGTGAGCGCACAAACGACTGTCTCTGGTGAAGGGCGTTTTTATGCAGGAGATGATGACTCTCTAAGCTTTGTTAAAGCTCAGCTTCACTATCAAGCAGTACGCGATGTGATCTCAAAAGAGCTCAAAAGTATGGGACTTGATGATAAAGTTTTCTGGCAGCGCTATGAGAGCAAGTTTTCAGAATACTTTCAAAGTGTCGAAAAGCAGCTTAAAGAGAAATATGCTGATGCGAGTGGAGAAGTTCCAAAAGATAAGAAATTAGACTATGAAAAAGCATTGAGGGCCAAGAAGCTAGAGGCCATGTCGCGCTATGGACGAATTCAGGGCGTGATTACATCATACTCGGTTAAGCGCATGACGAGATCTCCTCAAAACCCGCAATCGCGATTTTATCAAATTGAGGCAAAGACTGATCGTCGCAGTGTCAATGAGCTTTATATTAAATTTACTTCTGATGAAGCTGATCGCAAGTACACTACACTATTTGTCACCGTCGACTTTGCTTTATCTCATATGACATGGACGGACACTGGCGTAGAGGTAGGCAGTGACTTCACTGATGTGGTTCGTGATCATTGGCGTAAATGGCTCGAAAATAAGTTTACCGGGCAGATCGATGAGATTGTCTTTACTGACGATACAATGCAAAGACAACTTCGAGAGTTTTTACTCATTCCAAGAGACATAGAATTTAACCAACGACTTGAAAATGGGGACTCATCATTGTCCCGCTACGGCACAGGTCTGTGGCTGAAAATTAGTATGAAGATGGATAAACTACGTGAGGATGAACTCTTAAAGAAACGTGAAATCTCTATTGACGGTGATGTACTCATGATAGAGCTCAGAACCAATCGTAGTATTGCTCAATCAAACTTTGAGCCTGAGAAAAAGTTGTTTCACACTGAAGAAGCAAAGAGCTTTAGTTCATCTCTTGCTAGCATGGTTTATTCTAAGCCATTGCCAGCTTTTGAAGAGGCGAGAAGAGCTACACGTGAAATTTCTATGTCTAGGCAAGACTTTCACCTAAAAGTTGCTTCACTTACTTCTATACAAGACCTGCTAGACGTAGGAACTCTTCTCACTAACAAAGGTGTCGTTCATCAAGCTCGCACTGAAGTGGTGGGTTTTGATGGCTCAAAAGGAGTACTGAATATTTCTTTTAGAGGTGGGCGCCAGAATCTAACCAGCTTTCTAAGAGGTATCACAGGAGCTCCCCTAGGTAATGGAAAAGTTCTTCAGGTTAACCCGGAAAAGCCTACCGAGATGACTTTAATGGTTATCGAGCAAAACGAGCAACCGACTAAAAATTCTAAAACATCAATTTAAGGACCGAATTGCATGAAGTTTTTTAATATTTGCCTACTGTTAGTTTCATTGTTGGCATGTTCTAAACCAGTTATTCGTCGAGATAATGAAGGTCGAAGAGCTGGGCCACCGCCGACAAAAGGCTTTCAAAGTGTAAAAAAGAAAGTCGCACTTTTAACCTTCTTTAACGAAAGTCCCTATGGTGGCGAAGACTTAGGTATTGTCGCAACTGAAGAACTGAGGAAAGAACTTTCACGCACTGGTGAGTTTATCGTTGATCCTATGGCCATGAAGATTTTTGGCTCATCTAAAGAAGTATATGCCGGTGGTGGGGTTAAGCTTGTTCAACTGTCTCGTCGTGCCAAAATTGAAGGTGTGAACCTGGTTGTCTTTGGCCGGGTGGTTGAAGCGCGAGTTCGAGAAAAAACAGATGAAATTGGCTTTGTTAGAGAAACTAAAAGTTTTACTGAAGCTAAACTCGAGATCAGAATTTTTGATGTAAACAGCAATAAAGAAATCTACACCGAGACCTTGTCAGGTTACGCCGATGATCAAACCTACCGCTTCTTTGCAGAGGACCGTGAAAATAGCGTTAATCAGCGTCGCGATCTACTCAGATACGGTGTTCGTGTTGCTGCTAGAAAAGCTGTGCCCAATATGTTGGATATTTCAAGAAAACTTGATTGGGTAGGGCGTGTTGCGAAAATTGTCGGTACAAGAATTTATGTTAACGCCGGTCGTGAAAGTGGTTTGCAAATAGGTGATGTGCTTAAGGTGCTCACTGAAGGGCAAGAAATCTTTGACCCAGAAACTGGAGCGTTGATCGGAGTATCTAAAGGTGAGATTAAAGGAACGATTGAAATCATCGATTACTTTGGACCTGATGGCACCATTGCCATTCTCCACTCTGGTGGTTCAGTGCTTGATGGTGACTTTGTTCAGCTCTATTAAGACGCTTTAATGAACACCTATAATTTATTCAAAAATATCGCTTTTAAACTCGATCCAGAATTGATTCATGAATTTTCAATGAAAAGCTTTGGGCTATTTCCCCGAGCTTTATCTGGCTTATTTGCAACAGAAGATTTCAGACAAACCCATCAAATAGAGGTTGCAGGCCTTAAGTGGAGCTCTCCCGTGGGTTTAGCTGCAGGCCTGGATAAAAATGCAGCGGCGATTGATTTTTTCTCAAGGCTTCCTTTTGGAGCTATCGAAGTTGGAACCGTCACTCCTAAAGCTCAAGAGGGAAATCCGAAACCACGACTGTTTCGTCTTGTTGAGCAAGAATCACTGCTTAACCGTATGGGTTTTAATAATCACGGCATGAATGCAGTCCTTGATAATATTACATCACTTGAGCCCGCCTCTAGACCCGGCTGTCTTGGTGTAAACCTTGGTAAAAACAAGATAACACCGGCCGACAAAGCGGCAATCGACTATCAGGTGCTCTATAAAAAATTCTGTGACGTCGCCGACTATATGGTGATTAACGTTTCTAGTCCTAACACTCCCGGGCTTCGTGATCTTCAAGAGGAGAGTGCTCTGGCAGAAATTTTTGATGCTCTTGCCGATGTAAGACAGTTTAAAAATGTACCGCTCTTTTTAAAAGTGGCACCAGATCTTCCCGATCAAGGGCTCGATGCCTGCGTCTCAATTGCTAAAAAATATAAACTTGCCGGCTTGATTGCGACTAATACCACCATCATTCCAGACATTGGTGTTGGGGGAGTATCCGGTCAACTTCTTAAACAGAAATCAAAGCGTGTTCGAAGCTATCTGCTTGATAGACTTCGTGAAACACCACGGATCGAACTTATTGGAGTTGGTGGAGTCGCTAGCTTTGATGATGTATGGGAATTTTGGCGTGAAGGCGGCAGGGCCATGCAAGTCTATACAGGTTTTATCTACAAAGGACCTGGACTGCTAGTTGATATCTCTAAATCCATTGATGTCGTGTTGAAAAAGACAAATGCAAATGATCTTGCAGAGTTATTAAGTGATCATAAGAAACTTCCAGCGGATTGGCGCATGTGAAGTATTTGGCATTCTTTTTCTTTGCCATTCCTATCATTCTTCACGCCTTGGACGGCGAGCTTGAACGAGCTTTATCATTTCCCGTATGGTTTCTTTTAACTCTTAGCCCCGCGATTATTCTAAGTCGCTTTAAGCTCTCTTGGTCGGTCTCACGAGTCATTGGTCTCTACCTTTTTGGGTTTCCATTTTTTCTCTTGTACACCTTTATTGAACTGCAATTTGTGGGAGGACTTTATTGGCTTATCGCTACTATCGCTATTGTGGTTCTTTATCGAGATCGAAAAAGGTTTAAGCAAGAGTGTTCGAGTATTTTAAAAACTGAACTGCTTTTCCTTTGCGTTTTTTCTAGTTTTTTGTTGATTAATTCATTTCACCCCGCCTTGTATTGGGGCGAAAAACCGATGGACTTGTCGCTGTTAGGATACTTCCTACGCTTTGATTATGGACCGATACAAGATCCTTGGGCCTTTGGAACATCTCTCCAGTACTATGCTTTAGGCTATTTTTCGTGGGCCCTGCCGGCTAGAGCAAGTTTAATGCCGCTTGAACAAGCTTATGTTTATACCATGGCCGCATTGCCTGCGCTGATGGCACTGGCTTCACTTGATTTTTTCAATGTTTTTAAGGCCAAGCATCGCTACACACTTTCAGCTCTTGTTCCATTTCTAGGTTCTCTTGGCGTCATCAATTCTTTTGCAAGCGCAACCTTCTCTGAGCCAATGAAAGGTTTTTGGTCTGCCACAAGACTTTTTACTCATAACCATTTTGCTGAGTTTCCACTTTGGTCCTTTCTTTTTTCTGATCTGCATCCCCACGTCATGGCCTATCCAATAATTACTCTAGCTTTTTCTCTGATCATTGTTGCGAGCTTTAGGCCTCCAGGGGTTAAACTGGTTTGGAGTGTCGCTGCCTGCTTGTGTTTATTACCTTGGCTCAATGCTTGGGACTTTCTTTTGCTGGCACCACTAGCATTTATAACTCTTGTCTTTCATGGCAAGGCAGTGATGACGAAGACAACTCTTTCTCTTTCTTTATTTATTGGTCTAAATGCTTTTTGTGCCTTTACTTTTTTAAGCTCAACCAGTCGAAACTCAATCTTTGAGTGGTCAGATTCTTCTGGCCTATACGGTCTATTGCTTCACTTTGGAGTTTCGTTGCTGGCTAGCTTTATTGTTATCTTTAAAACGAAGAATAAAAGGCTATGGCCGGTCTTCTTCTATTTCTTCACGGCAATTGTATTTTTTGATCACTTCGTGTTTATGGATAGAGTAAACACAGTCTTTAAATTCTTCACAAGTATTGGTCTACTGCTAAGTCTTTTCGTTTTAGTTTTGCCCGTTATTTTTCCTACAAGATGGGTAAAGAGTCTGATTGCAATATACTTTGTTTTTAATTTAAGCCTTATTCCTATGTTGATTGCTCCTGAACATTTTCCGCTCAAGCGTCCAAGTCTTAAGGGACTAAATTTTTTAAAGTACTCACTTCCGTCTGATGCCGGCATTATTGAGTTCCTTGCTGATATTCCTGGAACTCCACTGGTTCTTGAATACCCTGGCAGTAGCTTTGATTATCAAGCGTCTCGCATTAGCAGTTATACAGGACTGCCCATCCTCTTAGGATGGGACAATCATGTCGTTCTCAGGGGGAAGACATGGAAAGAGATTATGGCGCGCAAGCAGTGGATCCAGGCCATGTATGAAAGTACCGATGCCTTAAATATACACACACAATTAAGGGATAAAGGTATCGATTATATTGTGGTTGGCCCAACGGAGAAGATTCATTATCACGAAGCGGGATTAAGTAAATTTGATCATTATAGTGGATTTTTTAAGCTTGAAAAAACGAGCTTTCAAAGCAAGCTCTACCAGGTGATAAAATAAGCACCACTCGCTGGGAGTGGTGCTGCGCAATCATTAGAATTTAATTTTATTTTCGATCGAATCAACAATGCCGTACTCAAGTGATTCTTGAGCATTCATCCAATAGTCACGATCAAAATCAGTCATAATTTGATCTAAACTCTTGCCACAATTATCAGCAAGAATCTTTGCACCAAGTTCCTTAGTTTTAAGGATCTGCTTCGCCTGAATTTGAATATCAGATGATTGACCATACATACCTTGGCCACCAATTGAAGGTTGATGAATCATCACGCGGCCACTTGGGAAAATACTACGTTTACCCTTAGCTCCACCGGAGAGAAGAAGTGATCCCATGCTAGCGGCTAAGCCCATGCAAACAGTGCGAACAGGAGCACTGATCATTTGCATCGTATCGTAAACGACCATGCCTGAAGTAACCACACCACCTGGTGAGTTAATGAAAAAAGTGATTTCTTTACCAGGATCCATCATTTCTAAGTAGAGCAGATCATTGGTAATTCTTTCAGCACTCTCATCGTGGACTGGGCCCCATAAAAAGATTTGTCTTCTTTCTAGGAACTTTTCACGGTGGCGTTGAAGGTTTTCAAATAGTTTCTCAATGGAATTACTCATGGATTCTCCAGCTCTTTCTTTTAATTATATCTACTTATCGGCGAGTTCAGATTTTTGTAGAGGAAATAATTCCCCTAGAGATTCACTCCAATACTAAATATATTTTGGTCGTTGATCGTATTCGATAGGGTCTTCAAGCCCTGCTTGAGCAAAGCCTCTAAGCCTTAGGGCGCAAGAGTCGCAAACACCACAAGCCTTATCGCCTCGTGCATAACAAGACCACGAGTCGATAATCGGAGCTTTTAACTCGAGTGCTTTTTTGACGATTTCGAACTTCTTCATCGTGATGACTGGAGTTATAACTTCGATATCTCCATCTTTGGTTCCTTCTTTAATCAAAGCATTGAGGGCCTTGTAATATGATGGGCGGCAATCGGGATAGCCGGAACTATCTTCATCAACGGCTCCAATATAAATCTTTTTTGCGCCAATGACTTCGGCCCAACTGACGGCCATAGAAACAATATGGGTATTTCTAAAGGGTACGTAGCTGTCGGGAATATCTTCCGAGTCACCTTTATACTTTTTAACGTCAATCCCATCATCGGTTAATGAGCTGCCGCCAATTTGTTTTAAAAAAGTAACGTCGACAACCTTTCTAAGCTCTTTGGGGACGCCGTAATACTCAGCAATTTTGTGAAAGCACTGAAGTTCACGCTCTTCAGTTTTTTGACCGTAGTTTAAGTGCAGGAAAGCTAGGTGTTGATGTTTTTCGTGGGCCATGGCCGCGCTAAGAAGTGAATCCATTCCACCACTCACAAGCGCAATTGCTAGCGTGTTTTCTTTTTGGCTCATGCTTGCTCCGCCTTAGCATTAATGAATTTTAAAAAGGACTCTGTTTTAGCTTTTGCTTTAGATTTCTTTTCATCCAGTGAGCCACTTTTTTCTTGAACCATAATATAGAATTTAATCTTGGGTTCTGTGCCTGAAGGGCGAAGATACAAGCGATCACCGTCTTCAAAGTGGTAGCCAAGAACATTGGAGCTGGGAAAGCCTTCCATTCCTTTTTGATAGTCTTCAACTCTTAAGGCTTGGCGGCCGTTGATATCACTGCCAAGGGAGCGAAAGCTCTCCATGATGCGCTTGATTTTATCAGCGCCTTCTTTGCCGAAGTAATCCAGTGAGAGTAGGTGCTCATAAGAGAATCCATACTCTTTATAAATTTCATCAAGTCCTGCCACGAGACTTAGATTTTGCCTCTTATACCAGAGTGCAATCTCAGACATTAGTGTTACCGAACTCACACCGTCTTTATCCCTTACATTTTGATGATTGAGATAGCCAAAGCTCTCTTCGGTCGCGAAGAGGAAGTTTCTGTCTTTTTGTGTGCGCTCAATTTCGTTCATGCGACCACAAATCCACTTAAAGCCAGTGAGTGTATTCTCACAGTCGACATTAAAGGCTTTGGCGATATTTTCTTGTAGGGGAGTGGTGACAATCGTTTTTACGAAGTAAGGCTTGGCCGGCATTCTCTCTTGCTCTTTTAAGTTCTTCAAAATGTAATGAAGCATAAGTGTGCCGATTTGATTTCCATTGAGGTAAACGACTTCTCCATTTTCAATGAAGGCCATACCTAAACGATCACCATCGGGATCACTACCCATAACGATGTCAGCTCCTGTGCGCTTCATTTGCTCAACCGCTAGGGCGAGTGCTTCAGGATTTTCTGGATTGGGCGATTTGACGGTTGGAAATTTACCATCGGGCTTAGCCTGAGACTCAACCACCGAAACATTGGTGAAGCCAAGTTTCTCTAGTGCTTCAGAACATGGAACTAAAGCTGAGCCGTGAATTGGAGTATAGACAATTTTTAAATCGCTGCCGTGCTCGAGACAAAGCTTGGGATTAATCGCCGCCTTGAAGATAGCGTCGTGGTAGGCTTGCTCAACATCTTCACCAACCCAGTGAATAAGACCATCTTTAACGGCTTGGTCAAAATCCATATGTTTGAGGGCAGAGAAATCATTCAGTGATTGGTAGCGTTTAATAATGCTTTCATCATTGGGTGGTGTAACTTGGGCACCATCATTCCAAAAGACTTTATAGCCATTATAGGCAGGAGGGTTGTGAGAAGCAGTGACCATGACTCCTGCATTGGCGTTATGATAGCGAACAGAAAATGAAAGAAGAGGAACGGGATTAAGGCGCTTGTAGATATAAGCGTGGATGCCATTGGCGGCGTAAACAGTCGCAGCTTCTTTGGCCAACTCAAAACTCATAATGCGAGAGTCATAGCTAATAGCAATCTTGGCCGGTGATGATGCTTTATGATCGGCAAGTATTTCATCGGCGATAGCTTGGCTGGCTTTTCTAATCGTATAGATATTGATGCGATTAAGTCCCGCTCCAAGAATAGATCTAATTCCACCGGTGCCAAACTCAAGGTCTTTATAGAAGCGCTCAGTGATTTCTTTAGTATCTCCGGCATCTATGAGGTCTTGGATCTCTTTACGACTCTTTGCGTCGAATGTTTTATTGTTTGTCCACCATGTGGCTTTTTCAAGTGCTTGCTTTTCCATATCTGTAACCTTAAATATAGGGGCGAGAGAAATGCCTCATCTTCGCAAAATCAACTAAATGTGGCAACTTAAGTCATTATCTAACTGATTGATTTTATATCCGTTTAAGGAGCTTCGTCCATGGCTAATAAGAGCATGAAACACCCAAAGAACATCCCTGGTGCTTGGTATTGTACCGATCCCGACGATGATAACGGCGAAGGCTGCATTGCTTGTAACGTTTGTTACACAGGGGCTCCGGACTTTTTTGCCGAAGATGAAGATGGCACTGCTTACGTTATTAAGCAACCAAGCACGCCGGAAGAGATTGAACTATGCCAGGAACAATTAGAAGCATGTCCGGTTGCCTCAATTGGTAGTGACGCCTAATTAGATAGGTTTCATAAGTCCTTTCTATTTTTAATATAACTCTGAAAGGGCTATCAAGGCATCTCAACTTAAAGAGGTTTGCCATGAAAACGATAGCCCTAATTCTTTCTACTTTATTGATCTCAAACGTACACGCCTGCTACGACGTTGCTTTGGGCGCTTACACTGCTCAAATGAGTGAGCGTCGCCACGACAATATCTATGTTTCAAAAGAAGTGGTTCGCCTCACTCAAGGCGAGAGTCATGAATTATTTGGAGTTTTGTTTAGTCATGAACAGTATGAATCCGACGTACTCATTTATGAAGGCTCAAGTGAGTTTTATAGTGGCTATGGTGTTGAAGCTATCGTTGTTGATGCCAAGAATTGTCACTTGATCGAAATAGTCCAAGTTTACGCAGAATAATTGCTAAGTTTTTACTTTCGCGCCGTGCCCATGCTTGCTAAAATTGGGGCAAGTTAATTTTTTAATCGCCCTTTATCAAGAGGTACGGCATGAATCCAACCACACTGGAAGTGATTGGAACGGCAATGTTCGCATTGGCAGTTCTGCACACTTTTCTCGTCTCTAAGTTTCAGCATCTCGCTCACAAATATCCAGAAGGCTCAATCGGTGAGAACACTTTTCACTTTCTAGGTGAAGTAGAAGCCGTCTTTGGTATTTGGTCAGCACTCTTTATTATCTTTTATTCGTTCGTGTCAGGCTTTGCAGTTTACGATGAGTCCCATCATGTTGTTGGTGGAGCACTCGGATACCTTGAAAGCTTAAATTACACAGAGCCAGCTTTCGTTTTTGTGATTATGTGTATGGCCGGAACTCGCCCTGTGATTATTTTTGCTGAAAAAATTATCATGTCGATTTCTAAAATTATTCCAATGCCTGCCAAGATGGCATTCTATGTCTCTGCTCTCATTGTTGGACCACTTTTAGGTTCATTTATTACTGAGCCAGCGGCCATGACGGTTACTGCACTTATTCTTTTGGATTATTTTTATTCAAATAAAATGAGTTCAAAGTTCATGTACGCAACTTTAGGACTTCTTTTTGTTAATATTTCTGTTGGTGGCACCTTGACTCACTTTGCTGCACCTCCGGTACTTATGGTGGCGAGTAAGTGGAATTGGGGCATCGGCCATATGTTTATGCACTTTGGCTGGAAGGCGGTCATCGCAGTCATCATCTCAACTCTCTCAATCGCTTTCATGTTTAGGGATGAACTAACAGGCAAGCTTGAGATTAAGCAGAAACACGATAACTACATGGTTCCGACTTGGTGGATTACACTGACTCACCTTGTTTTCATGGCGGGTGTTGTTTATACAGCTCACCATATGGTCTTCTTCCTAGGTCTGTTCTTATTCTTCCTTGGCTTTCACACTGTGACTCAAGAGTATCAGGATAAAATGAAACTCAAAGAGTCTCTTCTTGTCGGTTTCTTCCTAGGTGGACTTGTAACTCTTGGTGGAATGCAAGCTTGGTGGCTTAAGCCAATTCTTTCATCTCTTGGTGATCTAACATTATTCTTAGGCTCCACGGCCCTAACAGGCATCACTGATAATGCAGCTCTAACTTATCTCGGTTCTCTGGTTGAGCTCACCGATTCACAGAAATATAACCTCGTTGCAGGTGCTGTGACTGGTGGTGGTCTAACAGTTATTGCCAATGCTCCAAACCCAGCGGGCTTTGGTATCCTTAAGGATTCTTTCAAAGATGGAATTAATCCCATGGGACTGTTGTTAGGTGCTCTGTTCCCAACCTTTATTTGTATTCTTGCCTATCAGCTCTTACCGAGCTTCGGTCAATAAATAACAAAAGAAAAGCCAGCGTTTAGCTGGCTTTTTTTTACCCTAAATTTATAACCCAACTTGGATCGGGCGACTCTCTTCGCCCTTCTTGAATATCGAGAAGAGCTTGTCGAAGAGCAGTGGATTTTGGTCCGGGTGCCTTAGAAAGCTTATATACCGTTCCATCTTTTTCTGCGATCTGATGAATCGGCGTTAGAATCGCGGCGGTTCCACAGGCAAAAGCTTCAGTGCAGCGACCTTCTTTTATGGCCGCTATCAATTCATCAATGGTTAGTTTTTTTTCTTCAACTTGAAGATCAAGAAGGGGAGCAATCTTTAAGAGTGAATTTCTTGTAATCCCTTCTAAAATTGAATCTGTGATAGCAGGAGTGACGAGCTTATTATCAATGATACAGGCGAAATTCATACCCGACATTTCTTCAATATTTTTTCTGGTAATAGCGTCGAGCCAAAGAGTTTGATCGTGCCCAAGCTTTTTAGTTTCAATCGCGGCCTCAAGAGCAGCCGCGTAGTTGCCACCAGTCTTAGCGTTACCGGTTCCACCGGGAGCCGCTCTGACGGCAGAGCGTTCAATTAAAACCGAAATCGTACCACCACTGAAGTAGGAGCCAGAAGGTGAAGCTACGATCATAAACTTAAAAGAGTCCGATGGTTTAATCCCAAGGGCTTCCTCAGTAGAAAACATAAATGGTCTTAAATAAAGAGATTCGCCCGAGCGTCTTGGAATAATGGTGGCACAGACTTTTGAGAGTTCCTTAACTGCTTCAACAAAATGTTCAACCGGCACTTCAGGCATGGCCATGCGACGAGCTGAATGATTGAAACGCTTGGCATTTTGGTCAGGACGAAAGAGGAAAGGTCCGTTACCGCCAATGCGATAAGACTTAAGACCTTCAAAAATTTCTTGGCCGTAGTGCAAAACTTTGGCGGTTGGTAACATTGAAATTGGGCCGTAGGGGACTAAATTAAAATCACTCCATTTACCATCTTGGTAATTGGCTTCAACCATGACTGGGGCCATGACGCGACCAAAGCCAAGTTCATCAGGTAGGGTGAAATTCTCTACAGCTTGCAAAGCTTCAGGGGCAGTTTTAATTTGCATTGAGTCTCCGGCAAAAATAGTCTGGTGACGTTAACAAAAAACACACAAATGCGCGAATAGATCATCAAAAATTTGCCCTGCGGCAACAGCTTGATTAAACTTAGTCTATGCAAAGAATTTCAAGAACATTTTTAGGTCTGTTGATGATTTGTTGTGCGCTGCACTCGGCGTCAGCTGCTGAGCGCTTTTTCGTCAATATTCAAGCTGATCAATCACAGCTCGAAAGTGTTAAGAGAAGAAGTGAATACCGCATGAGCAAAAACGTTGATTTTTGTCGCGGCGTAAAAATGCCAAAGCCTACTGGTGCATGGATCTGTCGTAAAAACTCAGCCACTACAGCTTCTTGTTCGCTTCAATATGAGTGCGCTTTTGTGGATAAAAACTTCAATCGAAAGAGTGAGAGTTTTAGAACTTATCGAGCCATGAAAAGTCTGCCGGCGATCACGACTTCTTATAAAATTTCTCTGTCAAAAAAATCAAAATTTATTAAGCCTGCTGCAACTAAACGTGTTGCTCAAGCAAAAGTCGCGCCACGTGTACGGCCAACTCCTAGACCGACGCCGCTTGCCACACCAACTCCAGCCCCTACATTAGAAGAAGATTTATTTGCCGAAGAGCTTCAGCCTCAGCAAGAAGCTAAAGAAGAAGAAGATGTGTTCGAGCAAGCATTCGCTGAAGAACGACCAACACCTAAGGTCGAAGAAGAATCATCTTCAAATGAACCAGGTGTATCTGAATGGAGCTGGCTGCGCTTTGATGTGGCTTTGACACAAACCTCTGAAGAATCCGGAAGTCAGTCTGTATTTGAAGCAGCTTGGCGTCCGCGTTGGAAGTTTTCCAAGGACTGGTCTAGTGAAGTTCGAGTTGGACTATCGCAAAGAAAAACTGTGGCCGACACAGAAGACGAGGCGTTCTCTGTTCTTGAGACGGCCCTTTGGCTTGGTCGAGATTTTGGCAGTTGGCATTTGGCCGGAGGTTTTGGCCGTCAGTCCTGGAGTGGAGAAGGTGAATTGGGCTCTCAAACACCAACCTTCATGGGAGCATCCGTTGCCTACCTTTGGAGTGAGACAAAGTTCTTATCGATGGAGGGGCTTGAGTTCCAATATCTTAGCATTTCAGATGAAGCGGCCAGCACGTCAATGCGATTCGGATTTCTCTTCAAATTTTAGCTAGTTAAGCCCTACAGATATTACAGTCTCCCTACTCAAAGCAATAAATTCTTTGGATAACACTCTTCGAGAAGATCGGGAGGTTTTGAATCATGAAAATGTATATTCTTTTTGCCGCGCTCTTAAGCGTAAGCTTTGGAGTATTGGCTCAAGATGAACTGCCAAGAGATCTGTGGACTTGGATGATTGCCGGCAAACAGCGTTTAGTTGTTCAGTGTCAGTCGCGCGGTAAAGTTGAAATTAATTCTTTTGATAGTGAACTTGAGATCATTAAACGCACGACAGGTGTGGACGGCTGTGAAGTCTTCGATGTAATGCATATTCAAGATGATGCTAGAGAAGCATGGATGTCCAATATTCATGTCAACGCTACGATCTATGGGCTTGATCGCTTAAAGCGTTCACCATCAAAACTCATGAAGATGGGTTTTGTTGATAGAGTAACTTATCCAATAAAGCTTCTAGGTGTACGCGTTCAAACAAAACGACTTGGGAAAAAGCTTACGCGCTTTTTAGAGTTTAAAGAGCATCCAAGAACTGAGCAGGTCTCAGTTGAATACTTCAATCGTTTTGTTGAGCAATCGCAATTAATCCATGAGGATTATTTAACGCTTTCAAGATAATAAAATGATGGTTGGGCTAGACAGGGTTGAACTGTCGACCTCTGCCATGTCAAGGCAGCGCTCTCCCACTGAGCTATAGCCCATCAGATGATTCAGACAATATAGTGGTCTCGATTAGATTTCGTCAAGTGACGGACCGACTCAATTGGGTCTATCATAGCGAAATCCATGGAAAAACTTAGAGCCAATCGCCTCGATTTAAGCCTTCTCGCACTTATCGTTCGCCAGTTTCGCGAGTTTTGGTACTACTATTTGGGGGCTCTTTTAACGCTGTTTGCCACTCACTGGATTCAAAGTACATTGCCCTTTTATGCCAAAGACTTGGCCGAGATGGTGGAGAAGGGAAGCTCGTCCATTGAGACTTGGCCGTTTATCTTACTTGCGGTTGGAATTATTGTCTTTAGAACTTCATCCAGGCTGCTGTTTTTTTACCCTGCTAGGATTCAACAAAAACTTCTTCGCGTTGAACTTTTAGAAAGACTTGAAAATACCTCGCCTTATCGTTTTGAAAAAAGAAGCGCCGGTCAGCTCTTTCAAGTTCTCAATGGTGATCTGGAACATATTCGCGCCTTGATCGGTTTTGCACTTTTACAGATTGGAAATATCATCATCTCGCTGGCAGTTCTTCTTCCAAAGTTAGCGGCATTTGAAAGTCGACTTCTCATCGCTCTTCTCCCAATGCTTTGCGGATCAATCATTTTTACCTTGTTTGTGGTTAAGTCGCGCAAATGGTTTAGGCAAAGTCAGGATCGAGCTGGAGAGGTGAATCACTTTCTTATCGAATCTTATGTTGGCAAGCGCACGGTTAAAAACTACCACGCAGAGAAATCTTTTCTCGATATGTTTAGTCGTACCAGTTGGCACGAACTTGAAGCGTCGTTTCGCTCGGGAGTTAATATCTCTATCGCCATGCCTCTGATTCCTCTTGGAGTTGGACTGTCTCTCATTTGGGGCGGATGGATTATTTGGCAAGTGGACTTAGGCGCTCCGGCACTTGTCTTGTTTTCAGGATTTGTATTTTTATTCTTGGAACCTCTGGCTTTTTTCTCCTGGATTGGCGCTGTCTTCTCTTCTTCATCCACGGCATGGGACCGCTTGTCTGAGCTTGTACACGATCTTGAAAAGCCATCTGACTTTGAAAAGGTTGAAGATGGAAAAGTCGATTTTTGGGGTGAAAGAATAACAATTCCATTTGAGGAAGCTAGGTGGAATGTCATCGTTGGTGCAACTGGCTGTGGTAAAACACATGTGCTTAAGCAATTAGCGCAAAATTACAAAGATCAAAACGTAAAAATATCTTATGTGGCACAAGAGCCTTATCTGTATAACGATACTCTCGAGAAGAATATTTTCTTAGGAAAAGATATCTCCAGCGACATGAGAGCTCGTGCTCTAGAGCTACTTAAATTGTTTGCTTTGGATTTCTTGGAGACTTCCCCTGAGCGTTTGTTAGCGCTCGAAGTAGGAGAAAACGGTAAGCGCCTCTCCGGTGGACAGGCAAAGCGACTATGTTTAATTCGGACTCTACTTTCGGGTGCCGATGTTCTCTTGTGGGACGATCCATTTTCTTCGGTCGACCTGATTCACGAACGCCATATTTTAAATGCACTTAAATCTGCGCCAGAACTTAAAAATAAAACATTACTCATGACTTCACACCGTCTTTCCACTGTTCGCCAATGCGACATCGTTATTGCGCTAGAAAAAGAAAGTGGTGTGAAAGAATTTGGGAACGCAAGTGAGCTCGTCGCTCCCGAAGCAAAAAGTTGGACATATGCCTACTTCGAAAAGCAAATGGTCTGATCTACTGTTCTTTAAGGGCTGTGGATTTTTAGTTGCGGCCGCGGTTGGCTGCTTATTAGTCGCGTCCGGCCTTGGAATTCTTGTGCCTAGACAGGTTACGGAGCTGGCACGTGCCTACGGCAATGAGCACGAGTATATTCGTGCTTTATGGCTTTTAGGCGCCGTGTTTGTTGGAACCTATATCAATCGCGTGACCTATCAGCTCTTAGTTAATGTCTATATTAGGCGTCTGGTTCAACACGTGCGCATGAGCTGTTATAAAAAATGGATGATGGCCCACGATGTGATGACGTCTAAGCACGACATCGCTGAACGCTACCCTCAAGGCGAAGTGATCGCTAGAATCGTCTCCGACACAGAAGCTCTTCGCGAACTAGTGACCTCAGGAACTTTCGGGATCTTTATCGATATTTTCTTTGTGGTTTCATGCCTTGCTAGTTTTATTGATTTAAATCCATTCACAGGTACGACATTGGCCGTTTCTGAAATTGCCGCTGCCCTCTTACTTTTATGGGGCAGTCGCAGAATGCGTGAAGTTTTTCACGCAGTTTCAAAAGCGCGTGGAATGGTTCAACGAACAATTGCCAATCTTGTTGGTGGCTTTAGTGAAACTCATTATAATCAGCACAAAGGCTATGCATCTAAAAGAGGGGAGATTGTTTTTAACGATTACCTCGGTAAGATTTTAAAATCTAACGTATGGGATGCAGGGTATTATTCTCTGGCGGAATCCCTTTATCCACTCCTTTTATGTTTGATGGTCTTCGTTTTCCCTTACTCAGGTATTCGTGAAGCGGCCTTGATCTTCGCGATTGTCGATCTTATTCAGCGCTCAATTGGTCCAGTCAAAGATATCGCTTCAAAAATTGCGAATGTGCAAAGGGCCAGTGCCGGTGTTAGTCGCTTGCAAGAGTTCCTAGGTGATTTGGATCAAGTGCCTTCAACTCCCTCGGTTGTTGATCCAAAATTTGATAATCAAAAAATATCATCCATTCATGTCAAGATTGATGAATTCGTTTATCCCCGAAAAAGTGAGGGTGATAGTGATCGCTTTCGCGTAAGCGACGTCGACATTAAGGCCCAAGCAGGTCAGGTCGTAGGCATCGTTGGTCTGTCTGGCTGTGGAAAATCAACCGTCTTAAAAATTATGGCGGCGCAAATTATCCCAGATAAGTTTAAAATTAATTTACAGTTTGAAAACAACTCACAGCTGTCTTGGGATGGAGCCACGATTACCAATCATGCTCTCTATCAACGACAAGTGGGACTGGTTTCACAAGAGTCACACCTATTTTCAGATACCGTTCAATTTAATATCAGCATGGACCCAAATCCTAGAGCTGACTTTGACGAGTTCTGGCATTGGGCCAGCTCACAAATTCCATATCTCAAAATTTGGGGCTTAAAGCCGGATGACACTTTAGAACCTAAAGTTTTATCCGCCGGCCAGCGCCAATTGCTAGCCGCGATTCGTGCTTGTTATTTAAAAAAGACAGTGGTGCTGCTAGATGAAATCTCCTCAGCTCTTGATTCCGATCTAGAAGAAGCGCTTCGAGCGGTGGTTAAGCTGATTCAATCCCAGTGTCTTACTTTCGTCGTGGCCCATCGCCTTGAAACCGTGATCAGTGCCGACAAAATCATCGTCATGGAAGATGGCCGACTTCTCGAGTCGGGTAAGCACAATGAATTGTTAAATTGTAGTCAAGTCTATCGTGAATTCGTGCACGAACTGTCGCTTTCACCGGCCTGATCAGTTAATATTTCAAGGATTTATTATTAAAAGGAGTTTTAATGAAACGTTCATGGTTCATGACAGGTGTCTTTGTTTTAGCGGCGGCCATTGGTTTTAGTTCTTGTTCTCAGGATGCTGATTCAAAGCCTAACTTTATTTTTAAGCCTGCACCAAAAGACGGTATTGTTGCCAAAATTGGTGACGTAGAAATTTCTGAAAAAGAAATGCTTCAGGGAATTGAAAGCCAAGTTTATGACGCTGAAGTTAAACTTCACGAGCTAAAAATGGGACGCATCCGCTCACTCGTTTTAAAGTCGTTGATGGAAGCTGACCCTCGCAAGAAAGATCTTTCAAATGACGAGTTCTTGGAAAAACATATCGCTAATGACATTAAGATTTCAAATAAAGATATCGATGCATTCATTGCTGAACGTAAAATCCCAAAAGAAAATGTGAATGATCAAATCAAAGAAAAGGTTCGTCAGTTCCTAGAGATGGAAAAGAAAAAAGAAGCGATTGAAAACTGGATTGGAGAGAAAACGAAGAAGTCTGCAGTCGAAGTTTATATCGCAGAACCTTCACGCCCAGTATTTGAAGTAGACACTGGCTCAGCTCCTTTTGCAGGCGGCGCTGATGCTAAAGTGACAGTGGTAGAGTTCTCTGATTTTCAGTGTCCGTTTTGTGCTAAAGGTGCTGACATCATGAATGAGCTTAAAAAGAAGTATGGTTCAAAAATTAAAATCGCTTTCAAAAACTATCCGCTTCCATTTCATACTCACGCCAAAGATGCTGCTCATGCGGGTCTATGTGTGAATGAACAAAAGAGTGAACTTTTTTGGAAGATGCACGATCTTATGTTTGCTGATCAAACCAAACTCTCTCGTGAAGACCTTAAGGCTTCTGCAAAAAAAATCGGAGCTAACGCTGAAGAGTTCGATAAGTGTATGAGCAGTAATAAGTTTATGGCCTCGATTGAAGCCGATATGGAGCAGGGGAAAGACCTAGGAGTTCAATCAACTCCAACTTTCTTTGTGAACGGACAGTTGATCAATGGGGCACACCCAGTTGAGACTTTCTCCGAGATTATTGATAGAGAATTAGCTAAGTAATTGAAATTTAGTTCCTGATTGAAAGCGTCCGGCGGCGATTCTTGCCCGGGACGCTTTTTTTTCGCCTTCGCGCTAAACTTTAAAGGATGCCCCTACTGGGCCAAGTTTTGAAGTTTTGAGGAATTTCATCAATGGATATCAACGATTACAACACCAAGCTTGCTTCCACCCGAAAACGCTATCGGGATGCAGCCACGTCGTTGAAAGAGAACTATGAGAAAGATCTCAGTAAAGTTGAATCGACCAATGAAGCCCAAAGAACAAAACAGCGCGAAAATTACCTTGAAGATAAAGTTGCCCTAGAGAAGAAAGTTGAGCAGATGGGTGATAACTACAACACCAAGACACGCGAAACGATTGAACAAAAACAAAATGAATATAAGAATCGTCTTATGGACCAAAAGGGTGATTATGACGAGCAAATGGCCGACACTAAAAAGCAGTTTCGCCAAAGATTAGATGATCTCTCACGCAGCTATAATACCAATGCAACTGAAAGAGAGAGAACTCATGATCAGAACGCAAAATCATCTGAAAATCGTTACAAAGAATCTTTGAACGATACGATTCAAGACTATCGCTCTCAAGCTGATCGCGTAAGCGAAACTGCTCAAAAGTCACAAGTTGAATTCAAAGATAAAATGAACTCTGAGCGTCGTAACCTCCTCGCAGATCATGCTGAAGAGAGACAAAATCTCATTCGTAAGTCTGCCGAATCGAGCAATGCTTCGAAGTCACAACACCAAGAAGAGCTACAGACTCTTCGAAAAGTTCAAGACTCTGAACTCAACACTCGTCAAGCCCATCACGATAGCTTGATGGGGTCTCAGCGCTATCAGCACGATCTTCAAAATGCACGACTTCGTGAATCTTTTGAGAATCTGACCGACAAAATGGAAAACTCGACAACGGCGGAGATGAATCGTCTTAACCGCGAAAATAAGAAGAGTAAGCTTGATCTGCAAGATCGCTTTTCTAAAGATCGCGGAGCCCTTGAAAGAAAACTTTCTGACGTCGAAAAGGCTTCGTCGTACCTTAACGCTGCCAACGCTGAAGAACGCGTCCAAGCAGCCAGTGATACGAGAGTAAAGAATGTCATTGCTAAGATGGATGAACAAGCAATGCAAAATGTGATGAAAGAACAGCGTCTTAACGACGGCTTTCAGCAAGAACTAGACTCCCAGGCCATTCGCTCTCGTCAAGAAATTGAAGATAGAGATAAGCAGATCTTTAAGCTCAACGGCGAAGTTATTGGCGGAATTAAACAAAAGCATATGGAAGATGTTGAGACTTATCAGCAAGCTAAACGCGACGCCGTAGCTCAAGCTGAAGAAAAAACTCTTAATGCGCAAAAAGCTGGCAAACGTCAGGCGAGCACGTTGCACCTCGAGTATGGTCGTCAAATCAATGCCCTTCAAAAAGATAATGCCCAAGTTGTTGCCGATCTTAGACAGGAACAAGCAGCTGAACAGATAGCTTATTTGAAGAATGTTCAGAGAAATGTTCGCAACGAAAAACTCGACTTGAAAGATGACTTTAATAATAAGTTTAATATTAAGGTCGACCAGCTCTCTCAACAAATCGCTAAGCTTGAACAAGAGCAAAAGCAGACAGTTGAAAAATATGAACAAAAAATTCAAGAGATGAAAAAGCAAGAGCTTCAAAATTCAGTCTCTCAACAACTGGTTGCAGAGGATAGAAGAACTGAAGATCAGCGCGCTTTCCAACGAGCCTTTAAGAATCAGCAAACTCAATTTGATGATCAACTAAAGCGTATTAAGCGTGATGTTGAAACCCAGATGGCGAAGATTAAGCATACTAATGACGTGCAAGTCGCAACGATCACACGTGATTATGACCACCAGATTATGCGCGAGCGTCAAGAAAGCCAAAAAGAAATGAAAATGAAGCTTGCGGCAGTTGAAGCTGAGTTTATGCGCTTTAAAGATTTCCACGAGTCTCAAGTGGCCCAAATTAATGACCAATATGAGCTCAAAATGGAAAAACTACGCCAGGCCAACGCCGATGCTAACGTAAAGCGTGAAGAACGAGTTTCTTCTGGATTGTATAACGCCTAATTCCCCATAAGCATTCTTACTGGTAGAATAGACTCTCAATCAGGGAGTCTTTTATGCTACGTCGCGCCAAAATTGTCGCAACTGTCGGTCCTTCATCATCAGATGTGCTCGTCTTGGAAAAGATGATTCGCGCTGGCCTCGATGTGGCCAGGGTCAATATGAGTCATGGCACTTACGAAGGTCATACTCAGATGATTGCTAAAATTCGCGAGGCCTCAAAACTTGCTGATAAAGAGGTCGCGATTTTATTAGACCTCCAAGGCCCTAAAATTCGCGTCGACAAACTTCCAGCACCACTAGAGTTAAAAGAAGACGAAGAGTGGGTGATCGCACCTTCATCAAAAGCTGATCAGTATCCAGAATATAAAGGCCGCATTATCCCGACCGTATATGAAAACCTAGTTGAAGATTGTCACGACGGCGCACGCATACTTTTTGATGATGGACTTCTTCGCGCAGTTGCAACTAAACGCGATCGCGATGTTTATAAAATCAAAGTTGAAGTCGGTGGAATTTTAAAAAGTAACAAGGGGATTAACCTGCCCGATTGCGATGTATCCGCCCCAGCGTTTACCGATAAAGATCGCGATGATCTGATGTTTGGTCTCAAGCAACAGATCGATTACATTGCGCTTTCTTTTGTGCGAAAGCGCGAAGATGTAATGCAGGTAAAAGCCTTATTGCATAAGCTTAAAATGAATATTCCTATCATTGCGAAAATCGAAAAGCCCCAGGCGATTGATGCTCTAGACGATATTATCGACGTCAGTGATGCCATTATGGTGGCGCGTGGAGACATGGGGGTGGAAGTTGGAAACCACTTGGTTCCCTCTATGCAAAAACTCATTATCACCCGTTGTAATCAGGCCATGATCCCAGTCATCACTGCGACTCAGATGCTGGAGAGTATGACCGAAAATCCATCACCAACTCGCGCAGAAGCCAGTGATGTGGCCAATGCTATTTGGGATGGCACTGATGCGGTTATGCTTTCGGGCGAAACAGCAGCGGGGAAGTGGCCAGTACAAACCATCAAGATGATGGATCAAATTGTCATCGAAGCAGAAAAAACGCCAAAAGAGAGACCGTTTTTACGAAAGATGGATCTCTCCAATGTTAATGCTTCAGTCATGGTGGCAGCCTCGATGATTGCTGAAAAAGTCGATGGGCGTTTTATTTTGTCTATGACTGAATCGGGCAGCTCTTGTCGAAAGATTTCCATGTTTAGACCTAGAACTCCGGTGCTTGGGGTGACCAATAGCTTGGCCACGGCAAGACGTATGTGTCTGAACTGGGGAGTGAAGCCCTTCCAAATTCACGACTACGGTCGCGATGATTTTAACTTTCAAAAAGATGTCGTGAATAAAGTGAAGGCCGGTATGGGTCTACAAAATGGTGATAAAATCGTTATCACTCGTGGTGATGGAAAATTCTTCGCTAGGGGAAGTAGTAACTCGGTCAAAGTCGAAATCATCAAAGATATGCCGAAAGTATTGGGCTCATCTGATGTGGTTGATGAAGCCAGTGATGCTAAGAAAAAAATTCTCTTAGACACTTCAATCTGCGCTTCTTGCCAAAACTGTGTATCAACGTGTCCACACGATATTTGGATGGTGACAAAAGATATTGATCACAAGACAACGATTGATGCTTCTAAAATCGGAGCCTGCGCCATGGATATGGCCTGTGTTGAAGCCTGTCCAACAGGTGCGATCGAAATTATGCCACTCACGTAATGTTAAATGCTGATTTTTTACAAAATCTAGATATCGTCGATTGGGGCTATACAAATAATTTAGAGCCCCTGTCTTACGATAAATATATGGCGTGGCTAAAGCAAGAACAGCACGGCTCTCTCTCTTACCTTGAAGGCGAGCGCGCCGATCAAAGAAGAAACTTGAAACTGGTTTACCCCGAGTGCAAGTCAGCCTTGGTTTTTCTCTTTAGCTACGCTGAGAAAAAATACGCGCTTGAACAAGAAGAATTAGGTCATGCCAAAATTGCAAGCTATGTGACTTCGTTTGGTGGCCTTGATTATCATCATGTTATTAAAGATCATTTAAATAAAATCACCGACCATCTAAAACAAACTCTTCCAACACTTGAAGCCAGGCCGGCGCTGGATGTACTGCCGGTGCTTGAGCGCGATCTTGCTCTTAGGGCCGGACTAGGGTGGTTTGGTAAGAACTCCATGATGATTCATAAGAGTGAGGGCAGCTTCACCATGATTGGAGCACTACTTCTAAATCAAGAACTCGAACTAGATACGAGTTCAATTGAAGTTGATCATTGCGGTCAGTGCACGGCGTGCGCAGAGGCTTGTCCAACTCTGGCGATTGATCTCGATACGCGAACGATTAAAGCAGATCTGTGTGTCTCTACCTATACGATTGAAACTTTTAAAGATGCTCCTGCGCCAAATGGTTACGCTCAGATGAGTGAGGTTTTTGGCTGTGATATCTGTCAGGATGTCTGCCCTTGGAATAAGCGTTGGCTTCGTCACAGACTCAGCCAGGGCGCTCTGAAATCGTTTAACTGGAGTGGTCTGGAGATGATGCGCGATACTTTCTTGAAAGGGACAATGACGCAGGTGGCAGATCGAATTAAGTCCTTGGGTGTTCGTGAATTCAAACGCTTATTTAAAGGAACAGCACTTGAGCGTACCGGGCGAAACGGTTTACTCAAGAATCTACTCCACAAAAAGGATGTCTCGGGCTAGGCTCGGCCCATGCGTATTTTATTTATTTTCTTATTTGTACTGATCAGTTCCTCTAGCTTTGCTGCGCCTGTTAAAGAGTTTCGCGGCATGTGGGTGATCACTTGGGAGATCTTCAAAAAAGACGGAGAGTTTCTGCGTGAGCAAGCGCTTAAAGATCGTATCGTTAAAATTTTAGATGATTCCAAAACGGCCGGGCTCAATGCACTTATGTGGCAGGTTCGCCAAGGCGGAGCAGTTTATTATCCATCACAGATTGAGCCGTGGGGGAAATGGCTAGGCCATCGCAGTCCTGGTTTTGATCCCTTGGCCTTCGTTTTAAGCGAAGCTAAAAAAAGAGACATAGAGATTCACGCTTGGATTAATACTTTTGAATCAAGAGAAGTTATTCCAGGAACACCAGCTGTTGAGCATCCTGAGTGGGTCTCACGCGATGAACTCGATCGTCCGATGCCGGGAGCGATTACGCTTTCACCGGGACTAGCTCCTGTGCGCCAACATATTCTGTCTGTCGTTGAAGAATTAGTTTCAAACTACAGAGTCGATGGCATTCATTTTGATTATGTTCGTTGGAGTGAATATGCATGGAGTGATTTTAAAGAATTAAATCCAGATTTTGGTTACGATTCTATGCACCGTTTTATCGATGGAGTTCCCGAGGGGTTTTTGACCTGGGAAGATTGGCGCCGTCATGCTGTTTCAACTTTTGTTAGGCAGGCCGGTGAGTTGGCCCATTCAATACGACCAGGTATTAATGTTTCTGTTGCGGCCGTTGGTCAGTATGACTGGGGCGTGTGGAATGGTTATCACGCCGTCTTTCAAGACGTAGGTTTGTGGCTTAAAGAGGGTTGGATCGATCATGTCATGGGAATGAATTATTACTGGCATACCTATCAGCGTATGTTTGATCACCTCGTTGGAGGTTGCCCAAGTTGCTGGCAGCGTCCGCTGCAAGCAGGACTGGACCGTGGTGGACGATTCACCGTAGGGGTTGGCTCACTCATGATGAAAGAGAAAAGTCTTTGGCACGAACACCCTGAAGTCATTCGCGCTATTAGAGAAGCTGACTATGTCAGTGGCTTTCAATTCTTTAGTTATGGTGACTTTGAAGAGATGAATTATTTCAAAGAAGCCAGTGAGTTTATTCTAACCAGCCCTGATCTTTAAGAAACTTTTTTATGTGAGGAGCGGCGTTTTCAGGCACGTGATGGGCCAAGCGTTTTGGTTTTTCAATACTCACATCATTACCATACTTTTCAAGATGCTTTGCAAAGCGCTCCATACCGTCTTCGCCCACAACCATATCGTCTTCACCACTAATGAGGTGAATTCGCTTTTGAGAGATTGCTAAATTTTCTTTCTCTTCTTTAATCCAAGGAAAAACATTATCGGGCTTTAAGGCGGGACTCACGAGTCCTTCTCGAAGCTTTAATGTTGATTTGTAAAACGGTGTATCGAAAATATGAACAACGCCTTGAGGAGGCATGCCAAGGCCCACACCAATGGCTATTTTTTGAAGTCGACTAAAGCAAGAAAGATCCAATGCTTTAAGAGCGAGCAGTGCTCCTAACGAATGACCACCGAGAATAACGCGCTCTGGAGCAAAGTTGAGTTCAAGTAGGGCTTGTTCATAGGCTTCTTGAAAAAGCTCATGAGCTGAAGATTTAAAGTCTGAAAAGTTATCAACTTCGCTAAAATTTCCCAAATAATGACCTGGGACATCAAATATCATTGTTGGAATCTTTTCTTCAGCGAGGCGTGTGGCCCAGGCCAGTAAAGAACCTTTATGGGATGTATATCCATGACACAGTAGGGCAATACGTCCCAGATGCTGCTCTGGCAGGAGCATAAGGCCATGAGTCGGTGTTAGTAATCGTCCGGACCATGTTAATTGAATTTTTTTGATCTCAATATTCATGAGCCAAGAATACATAGGAACCCAAGAATTTCATAGCCTTCAATGCGTTTATAGCATTGACGTTATTACTCTCATGATTTAATTTTGTCCTACTTTTTTAGTAACGCCCTGATAGCTCAGTTGGTAGAGCAACGGATTGAAAATCCGTGTGTCCGTGGTTCAAATCCGCGTCGGGGCACCATTCTTTTGAAGAAGTAAAAAAGCCACTTTTCGGAGTGGCTTTTTTTATTTTAGCCAACTCTTTAAATGGTTTTTTCAAATCATATTCAATACTTACTTCGTCCAAGCTGTTAACGCTTGTGTTTAATTTCTGGTTCGAGAGTACATCTTTAAGGAAGTTTAACTTTTCTTCTTTCGTTCCCTGATTCCACAATGATTCTGCATTGTTAGCCAGTTCGAGAATGCGATCACTTGTTTCGTAAAATTTGGTTGTAATGAAGGCTTGTCCTTCTTCAAGCAGATCTTCAAACTTTCTTTTTTTAGTTCTTATGACTTTAACTTGTCGCTTGTAAGTTGCTTCATCAATACCACTAGATGAAAAGAGTTCATACGCTTTGTCTTCTTCTTGCTCTGTTTGCTTGATAGCAGTCTTGTAGCCTTCGATATTTCTCTTGTGAGCTTGGAGAGTTTTTTCGTGTGCTTTTTTCAAGGCTTTTGATATTGCTTTTGCTAGTTCCACAGAAATAGAAATTTCATTTACTGGTGCTTTAAATTTTTCAAGTAATTTGTCTTCAGCTATGTTTTTTTGCTTCTCGTTATTTTCTCTATGATATCTCTTTCCATCTGAGCAGTGATAGTAATGGTAGGTTCTTTCTTCTCCAGTGGTTCGCAACTTTTTTATTTTTGGATCATATAAAATATGACAACCACACAAAGGCTCAGAGCAGGTTAAAAATCCACTCAAAAGTCCTGTTGGCATTCTTGAATACATTTTCTTGTTTTTGGAGTGTACGGCTCTAAAGTGCTCTCTTGGAACAATTAATTCATGCTTACCTTCGTATTCTTTTTCGTCCCAGTCAAAGCTTCCTCCATAGAATTTGTTATCTAGTATTCCTTCAACTCCGGTTTTACTTAAGGTCTTTCCATTTGGTATCAAATTCTCTTCTCTTACTTTTTTTAAAATATTAAGCATTGACATGTTTTCGACAGCTCTTAATTCATAAATTCGCTGGATCATTTTTACCATTAGTGGATTAGGGTCAGGTATGATTGTTGATCGACCACGACCGTTTCCTGAGAGTGATGCTTCTCTGTGATTGATGTAACCGTAAGGGGCTCTCCCTGGTAGCCAGCCTTGACTTGCTTTTTCAATCATTCCTTTTTTTGATTCACGACTAAGATTCATAGAGTGGTATTTAGAGACAGCTGTTTGTATATCATCTGTGAAGATTTCAGCAGGACTACAATCTTTATCAAAAATACGTTTATCTTTGTAGTAATGAACCTTTAACTTGCCTGCAACTACTAATAATTGAATTTGCTCCTTGCTTGCAAAGTTTCTTGAAAGCCGGTCAGGCTTTTCAACGATTAGATGAATGGCATTTTTACTTTTGAGTGCTGTTTTAGTTAGGTAATCGAGTACTTTGGAAAACTTCTTTCGCTCAGAGCTTTTAGATGCCGTCTCAGTAAAACTATAGGTCTCAATGATTTCAAACTTCTTCTCTGTACAATACTGAATCCCATGTTTTTCTTGAGCAGCAAGACTATATCCGTCGTTTTGTTTAATATCTGATACTCTACAAAATAATACTGCTTGTTCCATTATTAATTCTCCTTACTTACTTTTAATTCTTAATAAACTTTTAATCAATGTAAAAGCTTGGTTCGAGAGCGCCCGCCTGGGTGCTGTTGTTTTATTTTTGACCATTTAGATAGGAATATAATTGCATTAATTGCGGACTGAAAATCCCTCGTGGTTAATTCCTGTGCAGGATTTTCTTGATTGAATTGATTTAAGATTGCTTCGTTAGACTGAGGTATTGCCAATTCCAAATTGTAATTACCACCAGAAGTAATTGAGGGGTTTTTCTGGATAGTGTTTTTCTTGCTAGAGTTTCTACAGTTTTTGCAAAATCGATCGTGGTAAGTTTTATTCCCATGACTAGATTTTTTATAAAAATTTAGAATCGTTTGCGGAGTCCCACCTGATTTGCAGGCAGGACTTTTGCAGACTTTAGTTCCAGCAATACTCATGATCTAAAATGGTAATTCGTTGTCAGGGTTGTCATGGTCGTCAGAGATTTTGAATAGCCTGTATGGGCGCTTATCTTCCTGTCGATCCAACTTTTCAACCCCCACTTTTACAGACAGCAACATGGGAGTGATTCGTTTAAGTTTGTTTGACATCGCTTGAGGAGTTTGAGGGATGTATTTAGACCCAATCAAATTCGCAGGTAAAAACCGTAGTAATTCATCCGCAAGCTCACTCATCGTGCCGAACCAGTCTTCGTTTAGTAAGGATTTTGTATGTACGAGGTTTATGATAGCGAGGGCTACTGGATCAAGGTCAATGCTATTTCTGTTCGTTTCATTTATGTTGGATCTATAAGCATTAATAAATGATTGTTGTGAAATCCCTAGTGCCTCAGAAGCAGCACAAGAAAATTGAGCGAAGTCTGCCATTCGAGGTTTCTCGTCTAGAGAAATGGTCGGGAGGTTACGTAGGGCAATTACTAATGCGTTAAAAACGCCTCCTAGTATCCTTGCTCGATCTTCTTCAAATGCCGACCAAAATTCTTTTTCAGTAATTCTATCCTCGTTTGAAATAACAGGAGGAGTGATCAGTAATGATCTACTTATCAGATCTCCTCTTGTGGCAAGATCATCAATACCATTTATAAGAATGGGTCTTGCTGAATAGAAGAATTTCTCTTCGTCGTCAGTGTGTAATTTTCTAAGACGAACTCCTGATCCCGTCGATAGTCTACAGAAAGTATCAGCTGTATGAGATGATATACCGGATAAATTATCAAAACTTAAAAGTAGGGAGTTTGATGCTGCGATAAAGATGTCTCTTTCATCTCTGGGTCTTGAGTTAAGTAAAACCGAAGAAGGGTCAATGGTCAGGCATATAACTTTTGAATTCGTTGTTTTTCCTGTCCCTTGTTCACCATTCATTACTAAAATTGGATACGGACTTGAATAAAGTGACTGAAGAATAAATGCAGAAACCAAGTACCATTGTTCTTCGTTTGGTAAGTTTAAATATTTTTTTAGAATATTAATGTCGCCGAGAGGATCAGGTCTAACATTTGAAAGCATTCCTTTTTTTCTGATAAATCTCACAGGTGGATTTTGAATAATCTCCCATGATTCAGGAGAGATTTTAACAATTTCTCTCTGCTCGTTAGCAAGATCATAATAAATGATACCTTTTTGATACATAACTCTGATTCCAACCTCATGAACTTCTCCAGAGTCATATGCCATTGCTGAGAAATAGTCTTTGATTTTACTTCTAGACTCTTTGTTTAAAACACCACCTTGCTCTTTGTAATAGAGAGAATTTAGAAGTCTATTAAATTGAGAAGAATAAACGGGAATCGTTTCAGTATGATTAGAGTTTTGATAATCAACGTAAACTTCATCATCAGGAGTTAAGAAAGGTCTAACTTTATCTTTTAAAATATCAATAGCGACCAAATATTGTGGTTTTTTACCATTCTCCTCTTCATCCGCCCCGGTGTCTCTGCTAATATTTTCTAATTCTTCAGGCGTTAATGGACTTAGGTCAACAGGAAGGCCATGGCCTTCCTGTTGAATGTTATCGATAGTCATGATTAACCTCATCATTTAAAACTTCAATACCTCCAAGAGCTGATTCAACTTCATTTAAACTAGCTGCTGCCCTCATTCGAACATCTCCTACTGGTCGAATATTTGATACTGAAATTCTTCCATCTACTTTTTGTAGGTCAAGTTCAAAGTCTTCGCCAAAGCGGAGAACCTTTGAACCGTTGTAAATACTTTGGTTGCAAATGTTCGATAGTTTACCGTTGAGACCTTGTTGTGAAAGTTCACGTTTTGCGATTTCAAGACCTTCTCCCTTTAGAGTATAAAACTTTCGATACTCTTCAAAAGACCCATCAGGATGAGTTTTTCGATAGTTTGTTACACCAAAAAAATCATCATTTTTCTTACCAATATCAGACGAAATGAGCGTTCCGATAACGGTCCTGTTTAATTGTTCTACCTGCTTTCTCATTACTTCTCCTTTTTGTTGAGTGATTCAGTAAATTGGATCACTTTCAGATTTTTTATTGCCTGCTTTAGGCTTTGTTAAATCTGGATACAGGAGTATGGCGTCCGTCAAAAGGTTTAACCTTAACGGAAATGAATGATTTATTGTCTTTTCAGTGTGTTGAGTCTTATAGGTGTTGTAGAATTTTAGCCCATGCTTTGTCTTTAAGAACCTCACTCAAGACCTTTCTCGCAAACTCTGAAGATGTGTCTTCGGCGATTTTCAAAAAGGTCTCAGCCCTAGATCGATGGTGCCCATGGATTTTATCAAGATAATCACGAATCGACTCACTGGCAGCGATTAGATGGTCGGGCTCATGTGTTATTCCTGACAGTGAAAGATAGGTTTTGACCATACTTTTAAATTCGTCACAAATCTCAGTTTTTATTTGATCGATCTTGTTATTTGCAAAATTCTTATAAAAGTTTTGTTCATAATCCTCGATAGAAATAAGAATTGATACCTCCGAAATCAAATTTTCTATTTGGTCAGAATCTGTTCTTTTATGAGATGGTGGCATCACTACAGAAGAGTTTCTCTTATTTGAAAGAACTTTAGCTGCATTTTTAGCAAAACCATCACTTAATATTTCATCTTTTTTAGATCCTTGGCGAGTTACTTCAAAACTAAACATGCCTCGATTTTGATTCCGATAATTATACAGTAAGTTAAAATTCAAATAAAAAGACTCTCTTGCTTTTTCCAGTTTTCTCTTTCCCAGTGTATCAAGTAACTCCATAGGGGAATCGACAATTTCTAAGTATTTAGGAAGTGTAATTCTGTTGAAAAGTATTTTATTCGTAATATTTTTTTTCTTATGAGGTGCTCTAAGTTCTAGCATTTCCCAAATTGGAACATATGGTTGAGGAGTTGGAAGCTCCAGAAACATCTTGCAGAAGCTTTCAAGGCTTAGCCATGGTAAATCCTCTAGAATTGGAAAAATGTAGCTGTTTTTAGGAAAAGAGGTGGAGTCGATTTTTGTGTGCCTCAATATGGTTTCGATCTCAAACTTGTTAGGGTCATTACTGAGAAGTGATCCTAGAAATTTCATGAAGTATATATTGAAAACAAACAAGTGTTTCCTGGTTGGGTGAGATGCTAAAGGTTTTATGTATTTACTAAATGAGTTATGAGATTTCGGATTATATCGAGATTGATAGCAAGACGGACTTAAAAGCATATCCCTGAAAACTTGCTTTAATGGATCACCACTTTTCTTTTTAGGATCATACAAATTATAAAGTTCTTGATATTGGGAAGAGTATTTTTCGTATAGTCCATCATCGTCCAAATTTGATTTTATATAACTTAGAACTTCTTCACTTATTTCAGATCCAGACTTTGCTGCATATTTTTTAATAATTTCTGAAACTTTTGATAACTCCATTTTCAATTAGCTCCATTTTTGGCTTTTCAGGTAATTATACCTTAAATGCCTTATAAGGGGCATTTTTCGAGACAAAATACCTGGTGTGATTTTGAGGATATCAAAAAACCGGATTCATCCATTCGAGGTACCGGGGTCGTCTCAAAATTCTTAGCTTATTTCACAGGAGGTTTGTAATGAAAAAGGAAAAAGTGTCTAGAGTAAAGTCGATTGATGATGTTCGTTTAAAAAATGGAGGGATCATGAAGAAATCATTAACTTTTAAAGATGAAATTTTAAAGATCAGCAAGGAGTTAGAGCTTTGTTATCAAGATGTTGAAGACATTACCTTATCGATAATGTCAGAGATTGTTCTGAATGATGAGCATGTCTTGGAACTTGAAAAACTTTTTCAAGAAGTAGATATGTTTTTTTTAAATCAGATTGATTATGGATACTATACCGATTGTGATGAGTCGGTTGGATGTATTTTAAACAACTCGATTTATAATACAGATTCAGATGTAGAAATTGAAAAAAGAGTTGAGCGAGAAAGGAGAATTCTTCTCGATGGTAGTTCTGAAGTTAATGATTTGGAAGCGCTAGAGATAGAAGCTAGAGCCTACTTTAATAAACCTGATTGCTACCCAATGAGAGAAGATGATGAATCATCAGATTTAGTGAAAGGATATATTGGAATTTACTCTCATTCAGTTTTTGATGATAATGGGGGCTCGCTAGATATTTTCAAATCTACTGGCGATATTCTTCAAATGTCAGTCGATGAATGTAGTAATAGTGAGTATGTGAGAAGCAAGTTGGCTATACTCAACTACAGATTAAGTAGCGTTGTACAGGTTAAGTTTTATGGTAATTCACTACATAGTTTAATTGGGAGTACTATTTACAGGTCTGGTGAGGATACTGATTTTGTAACGTTAGACGAGAATTTTCCTAACTTAGTATATGCAGTGCCAAATATGGATTATCTTGGTGATGATTCAATCTATTTAGCTCTTAATAAAATCGTGCAGGATGAGGTAATATATGGGCGGACAGCGTCTGAGGTCTTGGGGACTGCATTTACTCACTGGAGTCTATGTCGAGAATTCTATGACGTTAGAATTCCTCAAATTCATGAAGTAGAAATAGATAGAAGGTCAGATGAGAAGATTGCCTCTCTTGTAGGTAAGCGTCTTAAGTTTAAGTCTGGTTTCAGTGAGGAGGTCTGCATCGTAGATAAATTAAATAACGGCGTATTAAGTATTCAAGATTTAGAGAAGAAATCAGCTCATGAAATTAATAGAATTTTATGGGTTTGTAAATCAAAGGACTTTTCTTGTCGTATAGAAAGTAAAACGGTCTTTGTTCAGATTCAATCTCTCTCTCGTAAGTTGAAGTCAGTGGAATGCCAAACTTCTCATGTTCGCGAATGTAATGAAGCTAAAAATCTGATTGACTACATTAATCGTGGAAAAGATATTTCGTTGATTGAGATCAGTGATGAACTTCTTAGGATGGTTTTTGCCTTGCTATGGGATAGAGGTAGCCAGGTAAGAATTATACCAGAGTATAAAACAGTCTATTTCGAATTGAAGAAAAGGTTCTCTTGCCTTGATCGAGATATTAAGTCAGGGAAGAACAACGGATTTAAGTTAAGTGCATAAACTCTTGCTCCGTAGATGTATTCTTTTGATGCAGAGGCATTACTTAGTATAGTGGTGTCTCTGCAATTCCATCTATGTGTATCATCCTTGATTTTAAGCACGCCCTTCGTGGGCGTGACAGTGAAATCAATCAAAGTAAATTAATTAAAATTTTCAATAACATAAAGATTGAGTTTCAAAATAATTCAATCATAACTGGAGGTTGGTATGAGTATTAATAAAGTGATTCTAATAGGTCGACTTGGTGCCGACCCTGAGCTTCGCTATACATCAGAAGGGAATCCTGTTTGCAACCTTTCCGTTGCAACAAGTGAAAGATGGATTGATGATTCAGGGAATAAGCAAGAAAGAGTTGAATGGCATAGAGCTGTTGCATGGAATAATCTTGCCGAGAATTGTAACAAATATCTTACGAAAGGAAGAGAGGTTTACATCGAAGGTAAAATCCAAACAAGAAACTATGAGGACAAAGAAGGTGTCACAAAATACACAACTGAAATTGTTGCTCAGAAAGTTGAGTTTATTGGAGGGCAAGGCAAAGTAAACGAAGCTGCATAAAAAAAAGATCCAGTATAAGTAAAAAGCTGGAAAAGACTTAAAATCTTTTGTGGGCAAACCACATATCAAAAAGGATTTTATATGGAGAAATTTAGTTTAAATGTATGACGATCAAGAGGATTGTTACTGTGATGAATATCGGTACAGGAGAAGACAACCTGAGGGGATTACCCTCGAAGGTGTAGTTGCAACGACAGCACCTTTTCTTGTCAGATCATTACTGAAAAAACATCAGTCTTTAATGCTCGCCATTGCTTTGGCTGACGTGGCTATAGAGGTCCACAAACAGTACAAAGCAAAACGCCCCATGGGCGAGTTAGTTTTGTTGCATGGGGATTATTCTTAGGGTTTAAACTCACATTTTCCAGCTTCCATCAGGGAGCGGGCATAGGGCCCGCTTCCCTTGATGGTTTTATTAACAATCATTCCACATAGGAGGAATTTTATGGTTACTGCAACGAAGAGGAAGTCGTCGATTCAAAACTCGACAGAAAATGAAACATCATTCTTTAGAGAGGGTGGGCTTTTAACAATTACAGGCACAGCTTTTGACGTTGTTGGGAAAATTGGATTAGCAATCGGTATTACTGGAGTATTGCTGTATTTATTCTCAGCAATTGAAGCATTTATAGGACTTGGTGTCTTATATACGGGTGCAAGTGTAATTGCTGCAGGTCTAGCTAGTTCCATTGTCGCCAACAAGTTAAATTCTGGATTTTGGTTACAAGGCGCATTCGCCTAATAAATTGAGTAGGTGCCGTTAGGATTAGCGGCACCTCTTTAGCTGGAGGTATAGAGATGTGTATTAAAACCTTAAGAGATAAAAATAAAGTTGTTGGTCTTTCTATTAACGGGAAGAACTTTAAACTTGATCGCCAGATTTGTCATGCTCTTGGAATAGAAGAGCTGAAGAGCAAGATAGATGCAAAAGCAATGTCCAGTAGCGCCTTACAAGCCAAAAACTTGTTAATGGAGAAAGTTTTCAGGGGAAGCTCTGTACTGATGGATATTGAAGTTAGCTATAGCGAAGCAAATGAAATTAATTCAAAAACTGCAAAAGTTGAATTCAAAAACAAATTTGCTGAAATAAGCGAAGAGAAGAGACTTGAGTTTACTGAATTGCTGGAGAACTTTATTGATTCTTTAAATATGGCATCGAAAAGTCATTGTGAAGAAGTTGAAAAAGCAATGAGAGAAATTATTAAAAGAGATAACTAGGAGCCTAGAATGGAAACCAGTACATGTAGAAACATTTCACTATTACTTATTGGTACATCTTTATCAATCCTCGGTTCAGTATTCGTGTTTAGTGGGAGCCTGAGCTGGCTTGGATGGAGCATATTCTTTCCTTTAATGGCAGGAGGACTTGGTCTCGTTGCAACAAGTGCAAATGAGTTAGTAAGTGTTATTCATCCTCAAAATAAATGGAGGTCAGCATGTCTATTGATTCAAAAAATATTGCCAAGAAAAATGACCTTCTAAGAACAACCTTTTTAACAGGTAAAGTTGTACTTAGTTTGTCTGTAAGAGAGTCAGTAGACCGAGAACAAGTTATTACAGCCGTCAGAGAGTTTGACGACTTTACAGAAGATAATGACCCTTATGGGGAACATGACTGTGGAATGGTTTGTGTTAACGAGGATAACTACATTTTTAAAATTGATTACTATAATAAAGATTATTCAATGGGAGTTGATCCTTACGATGTTGATGTGGTTGTCCGTAGAGTCCTAACCATAATGCATTCATCTGAGTATTGAGGTGGGTATGGAGAAAAAAGTTGGATTATATCTAAGAACATCAACCGACAGGCAACAGACTGGCTTAGAGGCGCAAAAAAGAGCACTTCTTGAATATTGCAAAAGAAATAATATTTCAAACTTCCTAGTTTATTCTGATAGCGGTGTCTCAGGAACTAAAGAGAGTCGACCAAGCCTGAATTCTTTAATGAATGATATTGAAGGCGGAAAGATTAAATCTGTTGTTGTTTATAGTTTTTCAAGATTTGCCAGAAGTGTTTCTCATCTTATGCAAGCAATGGAATTATTCAAAAAGTTAAATGTTGATTTTGTCAGCCTCACAGAGAACATTGATACTAAAACACCTATTGGAAAAGCAATGTTTGTGATCATCTCGGCAATCTCAGCATTAGAAAGAGACTTGATTGCAGAGAGAGTTCGCAATGGACTCAAGAATGCCAAAGCGAAAGGTAAACAGATTGGGAGACCAGAGACCGTTCCGGTTGATTCTATTATTTCATTAAGAGCAAAAGGCTTAACCTATAGGCAAATTGCTGAAGTTTTGAATGTTGGTCACGGCAGTATTACCAGAGCAATGAAATTGCACCAAAAGAAAAGCACTTAACAATTACTGTCCACAAGTGTCCTGCACCAAAATTATCTGTTTGTGGTGCAAAGGAGGAGTTATGTTTATCACTGAAGATCGGATTTTGATCGGCTCAGCAATCGTATTGTTTAGCTCCATGATATTTATAGGAAGCACATTGTCCGTAGGAATCATGACAGGACTTATGTCTTCGATGGGGCTGGCAATCATTCTAATTAAAGTTCAGAACTGCTACCCACACTATTGGGCAATAATGTGCAAGCACCCAATTCTTTCTGATTTTACAATTTCTACAACACTTTTCATGTTGGTCGCTTCAAGTACTGCAACAGGAGTAATTGCTGGAGCTTCAGCAAGCTTATTTGCCTCAATTGGACTAACTATGTGGTTTAAGTATTCAGAAGAAGGTTTAACTACTTGCTAGGCGGGCCACCCCTAAGAACATGAACATGTTCACTTTGGACAGGATGATGTCTTTGTTGGACATGATTATGGATTAGCCTTTGGTGCACAGCAAAGCTCGTCGATAATAAATAATAAAACATTAATGAGGTTTATATGCTTGCCGAGATACTTAGAAAGCTTCTCGATGAGCAAGGTATATCCATTGCGGAACTAGCGAGAAAGACTGATGTCCCAAAATCAAACATCAATACGTGGCTCCAAGGTTCCACTCCCAATATAGAGCAGGTCGATAAGGTTGCTAGGTATTTCGGAGTCCCTTTGGAATATCTTGCCTTCGGAAGAGAAAAACAAGATCCATTTGAAGAATTCTTCGAACGTGTTGAGATTCATAAAGGCGAATATGAAATCAGCGTAAAGAAGCTAATTCGAAAGAAATAGGAGTTGTGTATGCTGAAGTCTTATCATACCGATGAAAATTTAAATATTGATATATCAACCGATCTTTCTGTCGACCTGTCTATAAAATGTTATCGAACTCCCATTGGAGGGTTTGACGTTGTGATTGGCGAAGAAGTTTATCCAATAAATGTTAAAGAGAGAAATAGATGGCGGGCAGTGCTTTTTATTATGATGATTGGACCTGCGGGAATTGCAATGAATTATGGTTTTATTGCGGGATTCTTCTCTCTTTTAACCTATGCCTTAATCGGAATTAAGTTTGGTTTTATTTACATTGGCTGTTTTCACATCCTCTCAATGCTTTCACCTTTCGTTTATTTCAGTAAGTATAAAATAATAGATCCGGAAATAAAAAAGAAGGCTAAAGACTACTTGAACACAGAATGGAAAAAGAAAAAAGATCAGCGATCAAAAGACGAAGGTGATTACTACTCTAAAAAGGGTGGTTCTAAATTAAAAACAGTTTTGTTTGGAAACCCTGAAGCACGAAGCAGTTTAATTAACGCGGGAAAATCTTTTAGCAAAGCGATGAGCGGTGACAAGGCAGAGTTTGCAAAAGCAAAAGAACATCTAAAAGAATCTCTTGATCCAATAAAAAAAGATAAAGACAAAGCAAGCTAATATCGGAGGTAACATGATAATTAAATTAATTCTAATCCTTACTTTAGGAGCATTAGTGTCCTGTTCTTCAGGTGGTAAGAATAGCTCTGTTGATGAAATTAAAGATGATGAAATTGTCGGGAAAGATGTCCCCTCTTGGACTGAAGACAATGGGATTATCTCAGGTCGCCTAGTTGCTGTTGGTTACTCTGAAATGGCAGTCAGCAAGTCGCCTCGGTTTGTAGAAAAGGCTGCGCTAATGGACGGAGAAACAAAATTATTGGCTGATGCTCCCCAGGATTTTAGAATTCTTACACAAAATTCTTTAACTGGTGCGGGAATTGAGAGCTCTGAGTTTGTTCAGATCCAAACAAGCCTCAAGGAAGTTATGGGAGTTGAAGGGTTTAAGCGCCACGAAAAGACTTGTCGAAAAATTGTAAGATATACAGAAAGCAATGATCGAAATATTTTAAGAGGATGCTGGTATCGCGTAAGCGCTGACTTGAATAAATTGCAAGAGGCTTATCGCTATATTCTTGAAAAGAAGTATGGTCGTGGGAAGGCAGACAAGTTTAAAGAACTAATGGGACAAGAAATAGATAAGATAAATGACCACAAGAAGTTTGATTAGGCACCAACATGAAAGCTTTAATCCTGTTTTTGAGCGGGAGCCTACTTGCCTCCTGCTCACTATTTGGGCTTGGTGGCAAGTATATTTACCCATGTGAAAAAATTCTAAAAGGTCTTAAGAATGACTCCCGTCTCTTGGTTGTAGAAGGTGAAGGTCCTGTCATTTCTACGAGTGCGTGGGACGTTGATTTAAGGACTGATTCAGTTGGCGAGGGTGCAGCTTATCAAAGAGGCAAAGCGGATATGCTTCAAAAACTTTATTATAATCATTCAAAGCTAGATATAAAAAAAATAGAAAAAATTACTCATCGAAAGAAAGGTACGTTTGTTGAAAGTACCAGTGATGAAGATGTTAAAATTTCCTCAAGAAAGATGGTCATCTTATCATGCAAGGGAAGTGTTTACGGGATTGTTAAGAAAGGAGATTTTCAATGAAGCCTGTATTGATAATTTCATTATTTTTCCTGACAAGCTGTGGGTCGATGAAGAAACGAGGCTGCCTTAGTGAAGCGTTGAGTTTACAGTCTAAGGCAGACCTTGATGATAATTTAGTTTATATCAGAAGCGCCCCAGGTCGGTCTCACGATGGAGCCGCATCGTTATTAAGAAAAGAGATGCCAATTTTTTATTACCCAGGGAAAACTATATTAGTTAAAAGATGGCGGAGCAACAACTCAAGAGATGACTATAGAGAGTTTAATAAAACGGGTCTCTGGACACTGGAAGATGGATCTCGAAAACAACCAGACTTAATATGCCAGGATAATGAAAATAGTGACTATTATGCTTATGCAGTAATAGATATTTCGGAAATTAAAAATTTCCTAATCCCGTAGGAGTTTATCAAAAATGGAAGAGCTTCATATTTTATCAAACTGCATACTGAATAATCTTTCAAAAAATGGACAGCTACTAGAGGAACACGACCAGTATATATTGGACGCTACTAAGTATGGTCTTGATGAAGTAATCTTTGCGATCTGCAAGGTACTAATTGATATGGGATTAAAAAACCAAGAAGAAAACAATGAGATTGCTTTAAGTATATTGAGTCGTTCTATTTCAGACGCAATTTCCCAAATAAAGCAAGAAAATGGCAGGTTTCAGAAGCTCTTCTATTCATGGATTAATAGTCAAGAAGATGGAGAGAATATTTAAAAATAGATAACAGAGTCCTCTTTCGTGACTCCGTTATCATTTTCCCAGATATAATTTGAGTTATAATACAATTTCAATAGTTTAAAGTGATAAGTCCTAGGATTTAGACCGAATAAAACAAGCTAGGATTAGAATGTTTCCTCATCTGTTTACCTATCTCTCGACAGTAGATTCTCGTGCAGAGGGATCGAGTAGTTTGGCCGAAGGCCAATACTGATCGAGTTAGGAACTCTCTTTTTATTGACACAGTATATGTAAGTAAATATTCTGATGTTGGTTTTTAGAGATATCCAGCCGCTCGCAGCTATAACAGCCATGGTGAAAATTTCTTCTGTGCCTTAAATTGAGTTTAACAACTTTTTTCAGGACTTCTTAATGCGAGTAGAGAATATAGTCCAAGAAAGGGTTGCAAAATGTCTAAGACTACACCAGAAAGCCTTAAAGAGAAGGCAAAACAAATCCGTAAATTTATCAGAGAAAAGAACAATGTGGATATTTCACATAGTCACTGTCTCGAGCTAGCATCAAATCTATTTGGTTTCCATGACTGGAATACCGCCTCAGCTATTTTGAAGTCCAAAGAGTCGAAAAAGTCTAAAGAAGTCTTTCCTGTTCACATTAAAACTGTTGGGGATATGAAGCAGGCATTAGAAAGCTTCGAGGATACTGACACAATCGATGCCGACTATACCTTTAAACTTGAAGAAATCTTAGAGGAGCTTGAAGAATTTAGTGCTCCAGACGATGAGATTTATCAAGAGTTTTCACTTTCAATTGGTGGAAAGAATGATGATATTGTTACTTTTCAACTTAAACTTGAACATGAAAGTATGAGTCAGTCTTCAAAAGGACCCTTTTATAGGATCTCTAAACAATAGGACTTGCTTTCATATTGTGTAGTTTGGCCGAAAGGCCAATACTACAATGGTTTTCTTAGACCTGTAAGAATTTCAAAAGCGAGCCTTGCCTGATTTGGAACTACTGCATTCCCAAGGGCTTTAATTGAGTCCAATTGGTTGGGAATCCCATGAACCACTCTAGCCACCTCGGGTTCAGTTTTCCACGTATAGGTCGTGGCATCAATTGTCCGTTTTGACCTATTAATTGAACGTAACGAGCGAGACTTAAGCTCCCTTCTGTCCCTTTTCTGTTTACTTTTCTCCATGAATTTTTCCTTTTAAAATATGTATCTTGCTCACAAAGAATGGAGCCAGCAGTTGCATCAGTTTTCATCAGTGTTGGATACCGCAAGCATGAACCACCTTCGTCTGAGGTGAGAAGCTCCAACTCCGGTAGCAGGTATAACCGTCCATTCAAAACAATAGCCGAGTTGGGTAAACGTTGTGCATACTTCCTTGAGTGACTTTCCAACGATTCCGTGGACATTTTCCAAGAATACAAATTTGGGTCGTATTTCATTAACAAGTCTTGTGAGCTCAAAGAATAGGATGCTATCTTTTCCCGCCAGACCTTTTCCCATTGGGTTGTGGGTTGATAGTTGCTGACATGGACTTCCTCCGTAAATGATATCGATGCCTTCTGGAAGGGTATCACTGGAGAGTGATCTAATATTATCCCAGATTGGTGCATTTGATAGGAGCCCATCAGACATCCTTGAGAGTAATACTGATTGGCAATATTTATCTTTTTCGCAGTAAGCGATTGTTTCGATGTAAGGTGATAATGCGAGGGTATCACCCCCGATTCCTGAGAACAAACTAAGTCCTCGTAGTTTAGGTAAATCCACATTTAAACTCCTATTGATAGTAAATTGTTTAAACTCTTAAAAAGGAATGTCATCAAATGAAAAGACATTTACTTCTATCTTAAGAGGAGAAGGTACTATTTCATTTTTAATGCATTTGAAGGAACGGTTTCTATACTCTGGTACAGACTTCTTGAGAATTCTAATTGCTCTAGAAATAACTCTACGTTGCTGTTGTTTATTCTTCCAAATAGTTCCTGGTGGGAATGTTTGGAATAATGGGTAACCGTATTTTGTTTTTGGAGAGTTGACTCCAATAACACGTGAAAACGTACTTGAAGCAAAAGTGTAGCGTCTCTCATAAGGGTACTTGCAGATAAATTGCTTAAAGTTTTTGAGATATTTATCGATAGTCTTATTGCGAATACTCGTTTTTAAAGCACCATTCTTATTTCGATAGATGATTAATCCTAGTCGCTCAAGTACCTTGGTGGAATTTGCGTGAGTATTTGATACAACTAAACCTTTTTTGTTATCTAGAGAATGGATTTTTATCAAGAGCAAATTATTTAGAAAACTATAGATATTTGTTAACAAAACAATATGACTCATTCTATCTGCATAGAAAACGAAGTCATCAACATAGAGCTGAAATTGGTAATTTATTCCAAGTATATGTTTTCCTAAAAAGTTGAATGTCTTTGAAATATTAAATTGAGTTAGTTTAAAGATTGCCTCAGTTGATGACAGTCCAGGTCTTAAACCGAGAAGTTTTGTCTTTTGAAAAACTTCAGTACTTCGCAATGGAGAGATGTAAAGCACTACTAGCGGAACAAAAGTCTTTATTATTAGCAAAGGATTAAATAGAAAGTTCCATATAAGTAACAAAAAGATATTCGAAGAATAATAAGCGTCTTTTATGTCTCCATACCCAACCCACTTAAAACTATTAGTGAATTTGATATCATTAAGACTTTGGTTGAAACGATTACTATGTATTAGTTCAAGACGGTGTTCATTCGCTATGTGATGTCTTATTGCACTTGCGGTTCTTTTGTCCAATTCTTTATGTTCTTCTTGAGATATGGAGATTTCACGCTTTTTTCCACTAATATTAGGAGTGATAATCTTCACGCTGTCATTATAGGCTTCTAGGTATTTTCTAATGGTTATAAATGGATTGTTCATATTTACCTCTACGAAAAGTGGTGGGATACCCTGCCTACATTATTGCTAGATCAAAGACAGGTTGAGTCTCTAGATATTAATACAGGCCAGCACACCTCCCACCGGAATGTGCAGGATACTTTTATTAATTAAATTAAAAATTTTAAGGATGAATAGTATTATTTTTGCATAATATATTTGAGAAGTTTCCTCGTATAGAATCCATTTTTAGAAAAAAATCAGGTATCCTGTAACATTCAGAAACATCTTGTATGTCAATAAAATGCTCACCTCTAGATTCGATTAAAGTGACGACCTGTTCTTTCGAAGGCTGGTTCTGCAGTGAGATTTCAGTAATCATAACGGTGTAGCAGAAGTCTGAATCAAGCTTAATCGCGAATTGTTTATAAAGCCTTACAATCTCTTTCTTTATAGAATCTGTAACAAATGTAGTTTCAAAAAATTTTCCATTATTTTTTTCTGCGTTGCCGGTAATATGGTAGATGAAATATTCTTCTTTAATATTTATATCATTCTCAAATTCTCTTATAACCCGAATCGCTTTTTGGGGAAGGATTTGATTTATAGTAAAACTTCTATCGTCTTTATCCGCTTGTGTTGTTTTTTGATTCAAATTCATTAATAACTCCTTAATCCTAATTATTGATATTCATAACTTTTATAATTTTTTAATTTCCTTCAAATAATTTTATTTCCCCAATTAATCTTTGTTTTTTGTCTTAGATAATTTTTTGTTTCCCCCCGCAAAGAATGAGTTTCCGATGGTTTGTTACCTTTATTGAAGATAACGGATCGCTATAGGCGGGTATTGAAGGTTAAGAAATCTTAATCCTTGGTATCTGTTAGTAACTGCTTGTCATTACCTAGTTGCTAGACGATAATTTTAATCGTTTACCTATTTAAATATGGAGTATGTGTTGGAACTAGCTATCAAGGACCGATGGTTGTCTGTAGTTGAAATTGCCCAATATGTTGGAGTTTCCAAGGAAACTATTTACAGATGGGTAGAGCAAGGAAAAATTCCCTCTCATAAAGTTGGAAAGCAGTGGAAGTTTAAGACTGTAGAGGTCGATGACTGGATTAGAAGCGGCGGAGCAGAAATTAATAATTAAAAGCACAGGGATGATGCTATGTCAGAATATGATTTTTTTGAAAAACCAATATTAAATTCACCATATGAATACCCGTCGCGTCACTGGGAAATTGATGAAAGTGGGCAGCCAACACAAAAAGTTATTGAAAAAAGAAGAATTGTTAAATTCATTACGCCAATACCTAAACCTAGAAAGAAAAAAGGTGTTGAAGTTCAGACACAGTTTGATTTAGGGGGTGATGAAGCAGGAGGTCTCTCAAGAGATGGTCAACTATATGACCCAACTCCCATTATAAATGAATTAAGAACGCATATTGATAAATGGAGAGAAATTTCTGATCCGAATAAGTGGAAAGTGACTCCTGAAACTGCAAGATTATTGCAACATTGGCGTCATCATAATTTCCAATCGATAAGACCTTTTTTTTGCCAGGTAGAAGCAGTGGAGACAGCAATTTGGCTAACTGAGGTAGCCCCAACTCTTGGGAAAAAAGGGCAGTCTTTTCTTGATCACCTCGAAAGGGCCAACCTAGATGCTAACCCAGAAATAATGAGACTAGCTTTAAAGCTTGCAACAGGTGCAGGCAAGACTACCGTTATGGCAATGTTGATTGCATGGCAAACAATAAACTCCGTGAGAAGACCTCAAAGCAAGAAGTTTACTAAAGGATTTCTAATTGTTGCTCCGGGATTAACGATTAAAGACCGGCTAAGAGTTTTACAACCCAATGACCCTGATAGTTACTTTGAGTCGAGAGAACTAATACCAAATGATTTGATCCATGAGCTTAAGAAAGCAAAAATCGTCATCACAAATTATCATGCATTTAAGTTAAGAGAAAAAATTGAACTATCTAAAGGTGGACGCTCTTTACTTCAGGGACGTGGTGAAGACCTCAACACTCTTGAGACAGAAGGACAAATGCTCCAAAGAGTTATTCCTGAATTGATGGGAATGAAAAATATATTAGTAATAAATGATGAGGCTCATCACTGTTATAGAGAGAAACCAGATGATCCTGAAGAAGAAAATCTAAAGGGTGATGATCGAAAGGAAGCAGAGAAGAACAAAGAAGCTGCTCGTCTTTGGATTTCAGGAATAGAGGCTGCCAATAGAAAAATTGGTGTAGCACGAGTAATTGATTTGTCAGCAACGCCATTTTTCCTATCAGGGTCTGGCTATGCTGAAGGAACCTTATTCCCCTGGACGATGAGTGACTTCTCCCTAATGGATGCAATTGAAAGTGGAATCGTAAAACTTCCACGAGTTCCTGTTGCTGATAATATTCCTGGTGAGGAAATGCCTAAGTTCAGGGTCCTTTGGGAACATATTGGAAAAAGGATGCCAAAGAAAGCCAGAGGATCTTCTGGTGACCTTGACCCATTAAGTATTCCAACAGAATTGCAAACAGCGCTATCTGCTTTATATGGTCATTATGAAAAAACATTTAATCTTTGGCAGGAGTCAGGGATAAAGGTGCCACCATGCTTTATAGTCGTATGCAATAATACTTCTACTTCAAAGCTTGTTTATGATTATATCTCAGGGTTTAATCGAAAAAATAATGATGGCTCTGAGCAATTAGAAATGGGGCGTTTAAAACTTTTTCGTAATCATGATGAACATGGAAATCCACTTGCAAGACCAAGAACTCTACTGATTGACTCTCAACAATTAGAATCGGGTGACGCTCTTGATAAAAACTTTAGAGATATGGCGAGTGATGAAATTGAGAGATTTAAAAGAGAAATTATTGAAAGAACCGGTGATAGAAAGCAAGCTGAAAACTTAAATGAAGCTGATCTTCTTCGAGAAGTTATGAATACAGTCGGGCGTGAAGGAAGGCTTGGCGAATCTATTAGATGTGTTGTTTCTGTTTCGATGTTAACGGAAGGTTGGGATACAAATACGGTTACGCATGTTTTAGGTGTTAGAGCTTTTGGTACTCAATTGCTATGTGAACAAGTAATTGGTAGGGCCCTTAGAAGGCAATCATATGAATTAAATGAAGATGGAAGATTTAATGTTGAATATGCAGACGTTCTTGGCATTCCATTCGATTTTACAGCAAAGCCTGTTGTTTCTAAACCTCAGCCTCCTAGAGAAACAATACACGTTAAAGCCATAAGTCCAGAGCGAGATAGTTTAGAGATAACTTTTCCAAGAGTAGCAGGTTATAGAGTTGAACTTCCTGAGGAAAGGCTCGATGCCGAGTTTAATAAAGATTCGATTCTTGAACTGACTCCAGACTTGGTAGGACCCTCAAAAACAAATAATGAGGGAATTATTGGAGAGGGAGTAAGTTTAGATCTAGAGCACTTGGATAAAGTTAGGAGCTCTACCTTGTTGTTTAACTTAACTCAAAGGTTGCTTTATACAAAATGGAGAGACCCTGGAGAAGAACCGAAACTTCATTTATTTGGACAGTTAAAAAGAGTTACTCGGCAATGGCTTGATAGCTGCTTAGTTTGCAAGGGAGATACATTTCCTGCGCAGCTTATGTATCAAGAGTTGGCTGACATGGCATGCAATAAGATAACCGCAGGTATAACAAGAAAGCTTATTGGTGAAAAACCAATCAAAGCTATTTTAGATTCATTTAATCCAACAGGCTCTACAATGTCTGTTAGTTTTAATACCTCTAAGACGAATAGATGGGAAACGGACTCTCGTAAGAGTCATGTAAACTGGGCTATTTTGGACAGTGATTGGGAGGGAGAATTTTGCAGAGTTGTAGAAGGTCACCCCAAAGTCGTGTCATATGTGAAAAATCAAAGTATGGGATTTGAAGTTCCCTATCGTTACGGATCTACTGTTCGTAAATATATCCCCGATTTTATAGTTCGTATTGATGATGGTCATGGCGAAGAAGATCTACTTAACCTAATTGTGGAGATAAAGGGTTACCGGCGTGAAGATGCAAAAGAGAAGAAAACGACAATGGAGCAATACTGGGTTCCCGGTGTGAATAATTCAAATAAGTTTGGGCGGTGGGCTTTCGTGGAATTTAATGAAGTATTCGAGTTTGATAATGAGTTTGATAATTTAATTAGAAAATATACTAAGAATGGTGAAGAATTATGAGACAGAAAATTGATAACATTACGCATGAAGATGCGACTAGAAAAAATATCCCAACTGCGGAGCTGCAATCAATAATGCAGAAGGGGGATCTAACACCTGTTCAAGTTGCTTATATGCGACGGAATGCCGATCTAGATCCTCAGTTGGTTTGGAGAGGTAAGGATCTTGTAAATTCATCAGATTTAGTTTCTTATGCACCACCTTTGTACATACAAGAGAAAGTACACCCTAAGGTGTTAATTGATAGTTTGGCGAGATATTCAAACAAAGATATTGGCGAACAGGTTGATCTATTTGATGACTTCAATGGTTTACCTGATGAAGATGCTAAGACTGAGTTTTACAAGCACGAAGGGCATTGGACAAACCGGATGATTTTAGGTGATGGCTTGCAAGTGATGGTGTCACTTGCTGAGCGTGAATCCTTAAGAGGAAAGGTTCAGTCTATATTTATCGATCCTCCATATGGAATTAAGTTCAATTCTAACTTTCAGTGGTCAACGACGTCTCTGGATGTAAAAGACGGAAAAATGGACCATATTACCCGTGAGCCGGAGCAAGTAAAAGCTTTCAGAGATACATGGAGAGACGGTATTCATTCATACTTAAGTTATTTACGTGACAGGGTTACAGTCGCCAGAGATCTTCTTCATGACACGGGCTCTATTTTTGTACAGATTGGAGATGAGAATGTACATCTTGTTAGATCATTACTAGATGAGATATTCGGTAGAGATAGCTTTGTAAGTCAAATCTCTTTTGTTAAGGCTGGTGCACTTGGTGCAACGGGGTTACCAAGACGCCTTGATTATGTTCTTTGGTATTCTAAAAATCAAGGGAGTTATAAATATAGAAAATTTCTTATTGAAAAAGATGTATCGGAACGAGGGGCTTACAATAGAATCGTTAATGACGATTATTCATTAAGACCTCTGTCTAAAGATGAAAAACAAGATCCCAAGTTGATAGATGTTACAAAGCTATGTCGAACAGTTTCTTTTACAAAGCCAGGACCTGGAGCTCGTTATCCATTAAAGTTCAGGGGAAGTGAGTATCATCCAGGTAGGCGCTGGTGGGGCTTCCCTGAGGAGAGCGCTCAAAAGGTAATTAGGGCTGGTCGACTAGTACAGACTGGAAAAAGTGTGGAAAGTTTACGATATTGGAATGACTATGCTGCTCAGGAGATTTCAAACTTGTGGACTGATACTGGCTCAGGTAGCGGTATGAAAAAAGTTTATGTTGTTCAAACGAACGTAGAAGTTATCAAACGCTGCATACTAATGTCTACCGACCCCGGAGACCTCGTACTTGATCCAACTTGTGGCTCAGGAACAACAGCATATGTAGCAGAGCAATGGGGGCGAAGATGGATAACAATTGATACTTCAAGAGTTGCTCTAGCGTTAGCGCGATCTAGAATAATGGGAGCAAAGTTTCCATACTATCTACTTTCTGATAGTGAAGAGGGTGCAAAGAAAGAATCAGAATTATCAATGCAGGACTTTCAGCCAAGGAAAACATTTAGAAATATAATGCATGGATTTGTCTATAAAAGGGTTCCTCGTATAACTCTTAAAGCTATTACTCAGAACCATGAAATTGATAACATATGTGATAAATTTGAACCCTTGATAAAGGCTCGATTAGACTCATTTAACAAATTGAATAAATCTAAATTAAATGAATGGGAATTGCCCTCTGAGGCTTCGTGTGATTGGTCTTCGAAATCTGTTGAAGAATACAAAGAATTGAAAAAACTTCAAATCCAGAAGCAAAATCAAATTGATAATGCAATTAACGCACGTGCAAGCTTTGAACATCTTTATGACCAGCCATACGAGGATAATAGTAGAGTAAGAGTTTCTGGTCCGTTTACTGTAGAGTCTATATCTCCACACAAAAGTCTACCTTTAGATGAGAATGATGAAATTATTAATTCTAAAACAAATGGCATTACAAATGGAGAACAGGATTTTGTTTCAATTATTATGGAGAATATTAAGAGTGCAGGAGTTCAGCAAGTAGCAAAGAATGACAAGATTGAATTTGAATCAATTGCCCCGTGGCCCGGAGAGTTTATTTGTGCAGACGGAGTTTATTACGAGGGAGATAAACGTAAAAGGGCTGCGATCTTAATAGGACCAGAGTTTGGAACCTTGTCTCGACCAGATCTAGTTTCAGCAGCTAGAGAGGCTGCCGAGGCTGACTTTGATGCTCTAATTACATTTGCGTTTAATTATGATGCACACTCTTCTGAGTTTAGTAGGCTTGGACGAATTCCAGTGTTGAAAGCGAGAATGAACGCTGACTTGCATATGGCAGATGATCTGAAAAATACTGGGAAAGGTAACTTGTTTGTCATATTTGGAGAGCCAGATATAGATATAATAGACCTTGGGGAAACGTTGAAGGTTAAAGTAAATGGCGTGGATATATTTGACCCTTCTTCTGGTGAAGTACGTAGCGATAGCGTTGATGGTATAGCTTGCTGGTTTATAGACACAAATTACAATGAAGAAAGTTTCTTTGTGAGGCACGCATACTTTATTGGTGCGAATGATCCATATGATGCTCTGAAAAAAACTTTGCGTAATGAGATAAATGAAGAGGCGTGGGAGTCTGTCAACAGTGATATTTCGCAGGAGTTTTACAAACCAACAACAGGCAGGATTGCAGTTAAAGTGATAAACCACTTAGGCGATGAAGTCATGAAAGTCTACAAGGTTGATTAATGGAATTTCGAATTTCAGATACATTTACCTCTAGTCTCGGGAAGTTGACTAACGATGAGCAAAAGGCTGTTAAAACAACTTCATTTGACCTTCAGGTGAACCCTGCAAATCCAGGTCTGCAGTTTCATAGAATAGAAAAATCAAAAGATGATAATTTTTGGTCAATAAGAGTAAGCAGAGATATTCGAGTTATAGTTCATAAGACTAACTCAAGCTTAATGCTTTGTTATGTTGATCACCATGACAAGGCATATGAGTGGGCAAGCCGAAGGAAGATTGACAAGCATCCTGTTACGGGGGCTGCACAGCTCGTTGAAGTTAGAGAGTCAATAAAAGAAATTGTAATACCTAGGTATATTGAAAAAGAAACTAATGTTACAAAGCCTCCACTATTTGAGTCTTACGATGATAGCTATCTTTTAGGTTTTGGAATCCCTTCTGATTGGCTTGAAGATGTAAAACTGGCTCATGAAGATAATTTATTCTCAATTTTAGAACATCTCCCAGCTGAAGCATCTGAGGCATTGCTCGAAATTGCTACAGGTGGGACGCCGCAAAGCCAAGTGCCCGTAGCTGTTGAAGATCCTTTTGAACATCCAGATGCCCAAAGACGTTTTAAAACGGTAGAAACATCAGAAGAACTACAGAGAGCATTGGATTACCCTTGGGAGAAATGGACAATCTTTCTTCATCCAAGCCAATCTGATTTAGTTGAGAAAACATATAATGGTCCCGCTCGTATTTCTGGATCAGCAGGAACTGGAAAGACTATAGTCGCTCTTCATCGCGCAGTTTTTTTAGTTAAAAGCAATGATGAATGCAGGGTTTTATTAACAACATTTTCTGAAACTCTGGCAAATGCATTAAGAGTCAGGTTAAAAAGGCTTATTGGAAATGAACCAAAACTCGGAGATCGGATTGAGGTTCATTCCATGCGCGATATTGGAGAACGTCTTTTTAAAAGAGTTAACTCAGATAAACGCGTTCTCTCGCAGCTCGAAGAGAAAGAGCTTGTTTTCTCTATCTCTAACAAAATAGATCATCCATTTAGCAACGGATTTATATATAGCGAATGGTCCAATATTGTTGATTCATGGAGAGTTAAGGATTGGGATGATTATAAGAATGTAAAGCGACTAGGAAGAAAAAAAAGATTAGCTGAAACTCAACGCAAGATTGTCTGGGGTGTATGCTTTGTAATTATTAAAGCTCTAGAAGATTTAAATGCGATAACCTTATCTGAGATGTATAGCTTAGTCTCAGATACCGTTGAAGGTTTCAAGAACAAACCGTTTGAATATATTGTTGTAGATGAATGCCAAGACCTAAGTGTGGCCCAGCTAAGGTTTTTAGCCTCACTTGGAAGAAATGAGACTGATAGCCTCTTTCTCGCTGGTGATTTGGGGCAAAGAATTTTTCAGCAACCATTTTCATGGAAATCATTAGGAATTGATATACGGGGAAGATCACAAACACTGAGGGTGAATTACCGTACTTCTCAGGAAATCAGATCTAGAGCTGATCATCTTTTGCCTGATGAGATAACTGATGTCGATGGTAATAGTGAATCACGATTAAATACGGTATCGATGTTCAAAGGCGAACCGCCCCTATTGAAAATATTTAATGATGAGAAGTCTGAATCAAGTTTTGTGAGTGAACAGATAAATGAACTTGTTGCCAAAGGTTATAAACCTCACGAGATCGGTATTTTCGTAAGGACAGTATCACAAAGTATTCGAGCAATAGAGTCCGTAAACAAGTCGAATTTAAATTTTTCAATACTAGATGAAAGCTTAGATATTAAACCTAATCATCTTTCAATCGGAACAATGCACTTGGCTAAGGGATTAGAGTTTCGAGCGGTTTTTGTAATGTGTTGTGATGATGAGGTTATACCCTTGCAATCAAGGATTGAGTCAGTTTCAGATGAGTCTGACCTAGAGGAAGTTTACAATACAGAACGACACTTACTTTATGTTGCTTGTACTAGGGCAAGAGACTATTTAGCGATTACGGCGACTGATCCAGAGTCGGAGTTCTTAGATGACTTTAATATGAAATAATTTTTATAAATGCAAAACATGGAAGTTAAAATTGGTAGAAGATAAGAGAGCTAAGAATTTGGAGCTTCTCAAAGAGAAGCTTAAGACAGAACTCGGAAAAGAGATGTTGACGGAGTATTTAAAGGGAGAAGAAGGCATCCCTTTGAGGGATATTTTAAGTAGCCATTACAATAGTAATCAGGAAGATAAAAATGAAGTTAAAGACCTTAAGGATTAAAGGATTTAGGTCTTACGGGTTAGAAGTCCAAGAACTAGAACTTTCAGAGAAGGCAAATTTTATCTGGGGTGGAAACAGTCAAGGGAAAACAGGCTTCACTGAGGCTATAGAGTTTTTACTAACTGGAAATATTTCAAGAAGAGAAATGCTTTCTAGTAGTAAAGATGAATTTGCGAACTCATTAAGAAATGCTTTCCTAGACAAAGACGAAGATGTGTTCGTCGAACTAGTTATAGCGTTCAAGGGCAAAGATGTTTCAATCAAAAGATTTTTACTAGAGGATTATGGAAAGAAGAGTGACTGTAAATCAAAACTACTTATAGATACTATCGAGAGTAGTCAGCGTGATTTGGAAAACTATGGTTTTAAGTTTAATCAGCCTCCATTGAGCACACCTATTCTATTACAGCACTGCTTGAGCTACTTGTTGACGGCCAGGCCACAAGATAGAGCAGATTACTTTAAAGCAGTATTTGAACTTAGCGATATTGATGGATTTATAGAATTAGTTCAATTTGAGATTTCTCAGTTTTCTTATAAGAAATCTAGTTTATTAGAAAAGCTAGATCGGTTGGCTACATATGCAGATTTTAAAAAAGACTTTAGTAAAATCCTTAAGAATGCTAAGGGAAGCACTGTTGTAAGAAATTCTTTGAAAGATGCGATGACTCAGATTTTGGGAATTAATAATGATAACAGTTCATTTGATTCTCTAGTTCAGGTCTTTAAGTCGAAGATAGAGTCAGAACAGGCAAAGGCATTCCCATTAAAATGGCTTAAAAGAGATCCTATTCCTGAAATAATTTTAGAGCCAAAACTTTTGACAAGTATAGCTGAAGTAAAAAATTTAGAGGTCAGCGTTGATGATTCCTTAAAGCAGTTTGTAGGTGTGTATTCTGAAATTCAAAAACAGTCACAAAATAAAACTATACCTTTAAATGATTCTACCTGTCCTGTCTGTAATACAAGGGGGGCACTTGACGGGGAAAGGATTGACGAAATCATTAACTTTTTAAAGTCTAATAGTGATTATCAAAATAAAAGTAACCTGTTAAAGGCTGAAATATCCACTTTAGAGCGGAAACTTGAACAATTTTTGGTGGTAGGTAATTATCCTGATTTTATAGATGTCGGGATTGCGTCTAGGCACGTCGAAGGATTTACGACCAATGAGGTGAGAAAATATGTTTCAGATGAAAATCTGATTCGAAATTGGATTAAGTCATTGATTATTTATCTATCAAGCCTGAAGAAGTATAAACGTATTTCAAATGAGCTTAGAGATACGTTGAAAGATATTAAAATTGGAATGCTAAATAAGATAGATCTAGAAAAGTTAAAGAGTAGCGTTGATGCTTTTAATGATATTAAATCAATTTCTCATGAGAATGAAGTTAACTACATCGAAAACACAAGAATCATCAAAGAGGCAATTCAAAGCAAAATATCTGTTCAGACTAATACTGTAGGTTGGGCTGAAATTCTTTATCTGTCAGAAAGCATTGAAGAACTGGAAAAGGATTTAGTTGACTACTTTAAGTTTTTAGAAAAGATAAAGTATTTTGAGAATGTATTAAAAGATATTGATCAAGCAAAAACTGAAGTGCTTGCAAGTAAGTTTAGCGAACTAAGTGGTGGCATTAAGTATTGGTGGGATCTTCTTCGACCTGAAGAGAGTTCATATTTTGAAAGCGTAATACCCAGGTCAAATACGAAGAGAAGCATTGATTTCAAAGTTGCGCTACAGTCAGGAAATGATTCTGAGAGCAAGGTTGTTTTAGATGCAGTTGCGATTTTTAGTCAGTCACAAATTAACTGCCTGGGACTATCTTCTTTTCTTGCCAAGATGGTCGATTCAAAAAATTCGTTCGTCATTTTGGATGATCCAATTCTCTCTGTTGATGACGAGCATCGATCGCACTTTATACATGACGTAATTAAAGAGCTGAATGATAAAGATATTCAACTCATTTTATTAACGCAAGATCAAAAAACATGGTCCTCGATCCAGGATTTGTATTCATATATGTCACCTTCTGCATTTCAATTAGAGATGAATAACCCCCAAGAAGGTACTAGAGTTATTAGCAAGGGAGACTCTGCGAAAGCGCAACTTTCAGCAATTAAACCGCTCATTAGAAATAAAAATTCAGAAATCAGAAAGATTGCAGCATCAAAATGAGAGATGCAGCCGAGAGGCTGTGTAAAGAGATTCTGCTGAAGGCGCGTAGTGACGAGCCTAAATTAAGCTTGGGCTCTTTTAATAAAATGACGTTAGAGGGTTTGATTCCTGAAGTGAGTAAATATTTAAAGGATCAGTCCGAGCCTGGAAAGCTGGCTTATGTTAAGAACTTACTAAACCCGGGGAATCATGATGATGAAGTTCCTTCGTTGGCTGATCTAAGTACTGTATACGGAAACCTAGTTAAGTTTGAAAAAGATTACTGTCATTAAAGTATAAACTAAACAGGTATTGTCATTGTTGTCATCTTGTCATGATTAAAGAATGACGACCTGACGATCATGACAACTGATAGCGTTTGTTATATGGATTTAGATTATACCTAAAGGAAGTAAGCGTGTCTGAGGTTGCTATTCATAAATTAACTAGTCAGCGTATTTATGCTAGCGATTACAATGAGGCTGCCTGGCAAGAGTTGAGGGAAGCTTCTGGCAAGGGGCATATCGCTATGGAATGCTGTGGTGCCCGTGCAGTACTGAAAACAAGCCCAAACTTCTTGCGGTTCTTTGCTCATTTTGCGGGGGAATGTTCGACAGCACCAGAAACGAAGTGGCATCTAGAAGTGAAGTCGCTAATCATAAAAGAGCTCACCAGTAGAAATATAGATTGCTGCGAAGAGATGGTGGGGAAGTCTAGCACCAACAAAAAATGGAAAGCAGATACATACTTTGAGTTTAACAAACGTAAAATCGCTATTGAAGTTCAGCACTCCTATCAACACTTAAGAAGGTATATTGAAAGACAACAAATTTATATAGACTCAGGTGTTGAGTGTTACTGGTTGTTGTATCCAAAGTGCTTCCAGTCATTAACTTTATCTATTGCAAAATTTAGAGTTAGGCACGAATTTAACAATAGTCTACCTGAAGGATTATTCAGTAATAGTCCAGATATTCCTATGATGTGGGCTGAGCTAGAGGACTGTTTAAAAGTTAAGGGTGTGGCCTTCATTGAATATTCTTTAGCATTATGGATCAAGAGCATTCTTGATGGTAAATTCAAGTATGCAGACTTTAAATGGTTTATTGATGGTGAGCCATTACCCCAAAAAAGGAAGCTATAAGGCGGTACCTTAAAAAGTCAGCAACTCTGTAAGCTTCTGTTTTAGAAGTTCAAATCTTGCATCTACATATTTTTCGAATTCTTTAAGGTTGAGAATATTTGGAATTAACTGCTTTTGGAGATCTACTTTTTCTTGTTTGACCCAGTCCTCCAACATCATATCATTCTTAGATTTATTCATATTACTATCAAGCATTTGTAGGTTAATTACACTGTCATACATATTTTTGTCGCTGTAGTAGCAGTCTTCGTCTCCCTTGGGAGTTATTCCATATTTCTTAAGCTTAGCCTTTGTGAATACGGAGCATGGATGTACGTGGTCTTTATGGAAATCTCGATTTTTATAATCAAGGTGTGGATATAGAAGAGCCAGAATGGGAAATGAGTAACGGTCTCCATATCTGGTGTAGAGAAGGTTTTCGATGAATTCGTCGTCAACGGTTATGCTTTTTCGAGTCTTTGAAAGGCGTTGGGCAATTTGCTTGGCAGGGAATTTTTCTGAATTTACTTTAAGTTCACTTTCCAGGGTATCTCTTATTATTTTAAGAAGTGATTCTGCTTGTCCGCCAAAAATTCGGTGAAGTAGTACTGCGTGGACCCATTTTTTTATCTCACTCTGATCATCTTTATACTGTACTTTGTCGCAATATTTTAAATCTTTCTCGCTCTTGTAAATGTAATAAGCAATGGGTAAGACAGCATTCTTTGATGTAAGAGTATCCTCAATATAGCCAAAATCATTTATAAGATGAAAAGCGGTTATTATTGACTCTCTTATGTGGTCCCAGTTTTCTTCAAATTCAATGGCATTTTCTATAGAGAAATTAGTGACACGAAATTTAATATCATTACAAAATAACATTAAATAAGTTCTCAGTATAAAATCTTTGTCTATGTCAAAACCGTACTGGCTCCAAACTTCATTGATTAAGTTGTTAAATTCTTGTCTGGCATCTTTCTTCTTCCATCCGGCAATAGTTGTGGACATAATTAAGTCGGAGTAACTTAGCTTTTCGCCACCGCTATTGACTCGAATGAAAATATTTAGTGCTTTGTTATAGTCTTGACTGTCTTCGAGGTAATAATTGATTCTGTTTTCAAAAATAGAGGCATGCAGTTTCTCTAGGGTGTCCATTGCAAAGTCGTTTTCGTCTAAGCCGGTATCCTTTAAGTAGTTTTTCAAGCTGCTGAAGCTTTGTAGGTCTAGAATTTTTCCCACCTCAAACCAATCATTTTTATTACATTTATCAAGGTCTTCCTTTGAGAGGAATTGAAAGTCGTAGACTCTTCCGTCTTCTGAAACTTCCCCAGAGGTTTCGTCCTGGGGGGCAAGTTCTTTGATATTTAGAAACAAGCTTCTCGTTGGAAGGGAGTGTTCGTTATTTTTCCAGTTTACTCTAGGCTTTTTATAAGCATAGGTGCCTTTTAAACCTACATAGAGCGCAGTTAATCGCTGTTGCCCATCTAGTATTGCTTCAAAGTCACTGTGTTGATTTGTATTGAATTCTTGGCAGTGAGTGTCATATTTTGCCCTAAATTTCTTGAGAATAGAATAATATCGGTGCGAAGTCTTGTTTTCCCCCATGCCCCCCCAGAAAAGACGCGAGCCTATAGGGTAGCCTCTCATCAATGAATCAAAAAGTAACTCAATTTGTGTGTGCTCCCAAACAAATTCTCGCTGAATAGCTGGTAATAGCAGAAGGTTCAGGTCTATTTTATTTATAATTTGTGAAATTGAAAAAGGTACTTGGAATTGCCCCATGCTGTCCTCAGAGAAAAGTTATTTATTTGTTTAACTTTATCGGTGTTTTCTCTTGCTGATGAAGCGTATTTTCTGGATTTTTTATGCCTGGAATATTTCTGGAAATAGCAAAATTGTCCAGAATTACGAAGTCGAGATTAATAAATTTAGGCAATTAGCTCTAGAAGTGCGTTTCGATATCCGCCCACTTCCGGGCACCACTAAAAAATAAAAAAGCCAGGCCTTGCGTCTGGCTTTTTTGTTTCTATCAAGCACAAGTCATTATTTAATTTTTGTAATAGTGAGTTCGGTCGAGTTGTCCGCGTCGGCACTACCTTTAAGCCCTTGTTCTTACAAAGTTTATTTTATAGCCTTTTTCTAACGGAACCAATTCAACCTTTCTGGGAACTTATGGAAGCATCAAATGTTGGGACTTGCCTATGTGGTGAAGTCAAATTTGAAGTAATGGGTGACTTTGAAAACTTTTTTCTTTGTCATTGTAAGTACTGTCAAAAAGATACTGGATCTGCACATGCGGCAAACTTGTTCTCCTCTAGGGCAAAGCTGATCTGGAGAGCGGGGGAGAAGATGGTGAAAACCTTTAATCTTCCTGGAACAAAACATATTAAAAGTTTTTGAATCGGTTGTGGCACTGCTCTTCCTAGTTTGCAAAGTCATGGGAAGCTTCTCGTTGTTCCAGCGGGTAGCCTTGATGGTGAGCTAACTATAGAACCTAATGCTCATTTGTTTGTTGCAAGTAAAGCAGGTTGGGATGAAGGGTTAGAAAAATTACCAAAGTTTGATCGTTTTCCAAATTAAGAAATCGATTTTATTATATTCTAGATACCACCCGCCCTTAAAGCTAGAGCAGTAATGAAGATGAAAGACCTGTTTAAACATTACCCCAGCGAAGTAAGGAAAAGATTGCTAGAACTTCGCCAGCTCATTTTGAGTGTAGCGGCTAAGACTGATGGTGTTGGCGAAATCGAAGAATGTTTAAAGTGGGGGGAACTAAGCTTTGTGACCTCTCAAACTAAAAGTGGCAGCACAATTCGAATTGATTGGAAGCAGCGCGATCCTAATCATTACCATCTTTATGTTAACTGTCAGACAAAACTCATCTCAATCTTTAAAGAAATCTACCCCGACGACTTTGAGTATGGAGGAAGTCGCAGCCTCTCACTTCCTCTAAAGAAACGCCTGCCCAAAGGAAAGCTTTCCAAGTGTATCGAGATAGCGCTTACATATAATCTTAAAAACTATAAAAATTTCTTTAATTTGTAATTCAATTGTACTTGTCTGAAAGTTGCAGTTCGCGGCTACGCTTGGTAGTAGCCCTTTGTAAGTCCCTGAAAGAAGTGCCTTGCATTTATTCCTAACTGTTGAGTTTTGTAGCCACCCTCTTGCACGACAAGCGTCGGCTTCTTTAAGCTGCCAATATGAAAACCATTTTGTTCAAAATCTTTGGCAATAAGTCTCCAAGATCCTGTTGGGTCGCCCTTCGCAGTATCTAGCCCTAGGGCTATCACACAATAAACTGGATCAAATTTCTTGATGTCTTCAATCGCCTTCCTTAATGTCTTTATGTAGGTCGCACCATCAATCGTTTTTTCTAGAGGATAATTAATATTGTAGCCTAGCCCTTTAGCGAATCCTTTTTCTTCTTCAAATCCGGTATAGTGGGGATAGGCGTGCTCCGGATGACCGTGAATTGAAATGGTAAGGACATCACTTCTCTTATAAAAAATATTCTGCTGTCCATTTCCATGGTGGTAATCAACATCGAGAATAACCACTTTTCCTTGTTTACTGAGGTAGTTGGCCGCAATCGCTGTTGAGTTGAGGTAACAAAACCCACCGAAGTATTTTTTCTCCGCATGATGTCCTGGTGGACGGATTAAAGCGTAAGAAATATTGTCTCCAGCGATTAGTTTTGAGGCCGCTGTCAGCGCACAATTGACTGCAACTCTTGAAGCTTCAAAAGCATTCTTGTTCAAAGGAGAAAAGGTATCCATGCAATAATATCCCGCTCGGTCGATGATAGCCTTTGGTAACTTGGCCCTATTTCGAACAGGAAAAACATCGGGATATATGGTCTTTTTACCGGCAATCTTACAGATTTCTTTCAGAAACTGGTAATATTCAGGATCGTGAACTTCAGTGATATGTGAGTCCGGAAACTTTTTCGTATCTATAAAATTAAAAAGATCGATCTTACTGATCTCTTTAAGAATAGAGTCGATTCTGATGGGGGATTCTACATAACCCTTTTCTTTAATATGATGAATCTTATGCAGAGGGTTTAATGTGACTGAGATCTTTTGATCCAATGGAGTTTGTTTTGCCTTTTGTGCCTTTAGCAATTGTGGGGATAGTTTGGGAGGTGGAAGTTTTTCAAAATAGCTGTGATCGAGTGAGGCGAGCACTTTCTTGATGTAGCTTTGTGGACACTTGCTTTCAGTGTGGCTTACAAGAATCGCGCGAATAATACTTTTAACGACAGAGCTTTTGAGTTTAACTTTCTTGTTGTTATCAAATAAGAGGTGAAGTGATGAATCATCTATTCGCCATCTTTCATAATCAGATTTAATTAGCTGAGCTGCCCCAAAACGTTGATAGAATTTAAGACGGGTAACATTTTGTCTTTGCTCTTCATCGCTCGCGCAATATTTCCTTTCAATCGTCTCAACCTCAAGAAAAACGCCCAATGACTTATTGATTAGAGATTGGTCTTTAACTCGCGAATAGAGCGCAGCTCCTATACCTCTGCTCGGGGCATCTTTGCTTGAAGCAATATAATCCAAAAACATAAAATTTTCTTTAATAAAATGTGAAGCAATCGCTGCGCCGATGATCACTCCTTTTTTTTCTGCTACGAAAAGATAATGTTTATAGATACTACTTTTATTCGCAGTCACGCGCTCTACAAGGTCTTCCAAGTAGGTAGCTTTCATATACGGAAATTGAGAGAGAAGCAGCTTTTTAACAGAAGCGATGACCATGAGGTTCAAAGGTGTAGAGTGATCGAAAACTTGTCTAATCTTGAAAGCTGACATGAAATGCACCTTGTATGGTCTATTGCAAGAGCTTACGGTTGAAACAGAAAATTTAAAAGCTATTTCTTCTTTACTGGTCAGTAAAGCCCACTCGCCCAATCATGGGAAGCTTGAGGGCCGGTGTCCAAAAATCAACGCCGAAGTTTAGGCCAAAGAGATTAACCTCAACACCTTCCTTAAGACCTAACTGAAGTCCAAGTACTCCGAAAATAGAAAATTGAAAACCGGTACCAGAGGCGGTTTTATCAAAAAAGTACGAGTCCACGAGCATATCTTTTCCAATCGCATGTGGTGGCAGTTCAACTGTTAACTCTTCGGTCTCGCGAATGAGATGGGCGATATAAGTATTGCTATTGGGCCCAGGCCAGGCTCTGTAGTCATTAGCAAAAGGATAACTCGGTATGATGGCCTTCATCTTCTCAATCGCCTTAGTCGCCTGATCACCACGAATTTCATAAATCAGTTCAGGCTTTGAGCCAAACCAGTGACGATCTGGGAGGTCCGTCATCGTTACGACGGCCGGAAGGCCACGACGTGTACGCCAACCAATCACTTGGGTGACGGTATACTGATCATCTTCTTTAAGTTTCCAGGAAATCCACGGGTGGACTGCAAAGTAGCCGCGCCATTTTACAGTCCTCGCCACAAATACTTGGACGATGGATTCACTTAGTTGATCTGGTTTTGGCGAGATATTGGCGCTTTCTTTAGAAGCGGTTCGCCAATCTGTGGCACAGGAAGTCAATATGAGCAAAAGAAATGATAAAAGTAGATTTTTCATCAAAAAATCATACCTTCTAGACGTCTTAAACAGTAGCGTGTCTAAGTAGAGTTCACTAAAATCTGACAAACGTCGAAGTAGGAATTGTTTATGAGTGAAGAAAAAAAAGAGCAAACAGCTGAAATCAAGCCCCATGTACATGGACCAAACTGCAATCATGGTCATCACCATCACGAGGCTCTAAAGCCTGTTACCCGCGATAACCCCAAAATAGGTCGTAATGATCCATGTCTTTGTGGCAGTGAAAAAAAATACAAAAAGTGCTGTGGTAAATGATGAAGAGTTCTCACGAGATCTCTCAATATATAGCAGAGTTTTTGGGAACCTTCTTTATGGTTTTCTTTGGTTGTGGAGCTATGGTGTTGGCCGAAGTTGATACGGGCTTTGCGAGCGCGCTCATTCCTTTTGCCTTTGGTGCCAGTGTCGCGGCGATGATTTATGCCACCGGACATATTTCTGGCGCTCACTTTAATCCTGCGGTCACGCTTTCTTTTTGGGTCACTAAAAGACTACCGACCAAGCGTGTTCTTGGTTATGTGTTTGCTCAGTGCTTAGGCGCACTTGCTGCCTCGTTTGCGCATGGTTTGATTTTTGGTTTTGATCATAGCTTTGGTGCGACCTTCATTCATACGACCTTAGTCGGGGGAATCATCGTCGAGTTTTTACTGAGCTTTGTTTTGATGTTTGTTATCTTGAGTGTCGCAACTGATGCGAGAGCTGTGGGTGAGATGGCAGGTCTTGCAATAGGTTTAACAGTGGCTCTTTGTGCGGCCGTAGGTGGACCACTTACTAATGCCTCTATGAATCCTGCGCGCTCGATTGGGCCGGCAATACTCTCTTCAAATTATTCTAATCTTTGGCTTTATATTTTAATTCCAATCGTTGGTGCTGTTCTTGGCGCTAAAACTTATGAATGGATTCGTTGCCAAAAAGAATCACAAGACGATTCTCATGGCTGTTGTTGAGGGCTTTATGAAAATATTTTTACTTACAATTCTCTTATCATTTTCTTCAGTTATGGCAGACGAGTCAGGCATTAAAGTTAGTGGCACAGGTGAAGTTAAGACCACGCCCGATATCGCTTCGATCTCATTTGCCATCAACACAGTCGCTACGAGTGCTAGCGCTGCTCAAAAAGAGAATGCGAAAATAACAAATAGTGTAGTTTCTAAGCTTAAAGCTGCCAACGTCGCAACTAAAGATATTCAGACGTCAGGCTTTCATGTTGGGCCCGAGTACGAATATAAAAATAGTCGCAGAACTTTGAAAGGGCATAGGGTCACTCACTCATTTAATGTAACGATCAGAAAAACAGCCAACCTTGGCGATATCATTGATGATCTGACACAAAAAGCCGGTGAAGCTATAGCTATTAATAATATTGGCTTTGGTGTTTCAGATGATGAGCCCCTTAAAATGAGAAGCCTCGAACTTAGTGTCGAGAATGCAAGAAAAAAGGCTGAAGTTTTGGCCAAAGCAGCAGGCGTGAAGCTTGGCGATATAGAGTCTATTGAAGAGCAATCAAGTTCTATTGTCGTTCCTATGCGTGGCATGGAAATGATGAAAGCAGCATCGGCCGATGCTGCTACTCATATTGAATCTGGTGAAGTGGGAGTGAACTCCAATGTCAGAGATCACTTTAAAATCAAAGATTAGTTATTAAACTTAGTAACCCAAGCCTTTAGGCGAGTCCAAGCTTCCTGTGAAAACTTTGCATCAGGAAAAGTTGCATAGCTCCAGTCAGTTGGTCCTTTCGCAATAATCTTAGCATTATTCGCTTGGTACTTTGCCTGGTAAACAGACATGAGTCTCTCAATATAGTTGGTCGCTAAGTGCTGTGACCTTGCTCTCATGTCATCGATATACGTAACTTGATTGGACACACCCATGGCATCGAGTTTATCGATAAGTCTTTGCATATTGCCGTGAAGAACCAGTCCCGCTGCGGCCAGGTACATCGTCTCAACACCAGCAACAGTAAGCTGGCGCTTGGCCTGATCACCGGCGCGAGCTGCCGATTGAAGCCCCAAAACGGCGTCAACAATATTTTGATCCTGTTCTATGATTGAGGCAAGAGCGTCGTAACGACCGGCCATGGCGATCAAGCGAGGGTAGAGTGCCATCTTCGTAATATCTGTGGCATAGAATAAACGATCCCAAAGCTCTAAACGATTAAGCTTTCTAACAAGCTCAGTTGGATTTCTCTCATTCAGGTATGGAGCAAAAAGCTTCATCGCCTCGTCCATAACCCAAGCTAGCTCGGCTTTATCAACTGCTGCTAGGTTACCAATAGTCTGTAGATCAACACTGAGTTTTTGAGTATTTGGGTTAACTGTCAGCCCAAGCGCTTTGCCATTGTAGCTATGACCTTGAAGTAGCTTCACATCAAAGGCTACCCCCATCATATGTGGGTTGAGTTGGATAAGAAGCTCTTCATCGTGAACAAGCACTTTGACGAATTGGTTAAGGTGAACTCCGCCAAGAACAGTATTGCCATTCTTGCTTGGGTCCTTCTCATTTAAGTAGCCTGCAGCGAACTTAAGAATGATCTTTTTAAGTTTTCTGGCAATTGTCGAAGAACCGAAGTTAAGTCCACCAATAAGATTGACAGCGCGATCAAGCACACCAAGATCACCGTTGGCATTAGCCTTCACTGCGCGAAGATCAAAACGTAGAAGCTCATCACCTAAGAAGACTTCATTTGGAGCAAGCTTAATCTCATCTTTATACTTACTGACGGGCTCAACAGAAAGTGCCATCTCAGCAGAAAGACTTAGGGTCTTTCTATCAACAGGCCATGTTTCACCAAACCAACGTGATGGGTTGTACCAGCCGCGCTTAGATTTTTTCACATGAGTCAACGTAATATTAACTCCAAGTACACCATCGCGAACAGCGCTAAGCCCCATGTCGCGAACTAAGTAACTTTCAAACTCTTCGTCTTTCTTAAGCTCATCTTCAACAACTTTGTTTTGCTGAGTTGCTGCATCAGAGAGAATCCTATTGGTTAGTTTTTCAAAACTTGAGAGATTGATTTCTACTCCAAGATCTCTTGGGGCGCGTCCTTTTGACTCATCAATGCCAGCGAAGTTTTGTCCGTCACTATATTCAGCGCGAGTAAACAGACTTTGAACATAAGACTTTGATCGCTTGCCATATCCAAGACTTAAGTCAAGGAAGGTATTGTTAAGCTTCTTATCAAAGACAGCCTCGATATTCCAAACCTGAACATTGTTTTCAGTTGCAACAATTGTATCCGAAACAACTCTTGGATCGAGCTTAAGCATTAAGAGATCACTTTCGGGATCATGTTTGACTAGATTTTTAAACAAGAGCTCAGTTTTACCTGCAACATACTCTCTGCCAGCTACTAAGAATGGGTTCTTATCAATATCGATGCGTGCGACATCAACGAGCGATCTTAGAATCTGCTCAGGAGAATCTCCAACTCGAGCACTTGCGTAAATTTGGCTTTGGCCTTGAATTTTTGTTAGTACTTTTTGGTGAGCATTTTCAATTTCAACCGCTGGAGCCTCATCAGATGGCTGATCAATCAATGTTGTAATAAGTGTTTGCGCTACGGCCATCTTGATATAGTTAGCAAGCTGAGCACCATGAGAATTTGAATGATCCATCCAAATGCGTTGTGATCCTTCAAAAAGTGAAATCTTATCTAAATCAATACCAAGCCAGCTATTATCCATCATATGCAAACGAATGGTGGCTTCAAAAGGAACACCTGCTCCCCAAGTTTTTTCATCGGCGCGCATTCTCTCATTAGGCCATTCAATATCTTCGCCTTCAAGTCCAATGGCCATAAGTACATTGATATCAATATTCATGCGTCCGCGAATAACAAGTCCAGGAACTTGTGGAGCGATAACTAAGTGAATATCGGTGAATAGTTTTTCACCTTCAAAATCGACGTCTCTAAAGAAACGAACAGCTTGATTGAGGGCGTCTTGTGAAATTCTTTTTTCAAGAAATGGTTTGCCATTACCTGCGACACCACCATTTTGCAGACTAGAAGTAATGAAATTTCTGCGTTTGACCTCAGTCATGGCCGAAACGACGTGTTCGTAGGCTTCTTTTACAAATAAGTAATGTGTATTTTCTGGATCAGCTTTAAAAACTGGATTTGAGAGACTTAATATTTCTCTCGCTCTTCTCATTAGAGTTGGATGGATATCATTAATTTCGGATTCAAGGCGTGGCTCGAGAGCTCCTAGTCTAAAATCATTTCTTGTAGAAGTTACTAATTGTTGAAAGTGAGTACTAAGGGCGGCGAGATCAGAGAATTTAGTATAAAGCTCTGATCTAACTTCTTCTAAGCTTCTGGCGTCGTGATCAAGACGATCTTTAAGTGCTGCAAACCAACTTGAATCCGGTTTATTAAGTCCAGCTTCCACACGAAGCATGACACGATCTTGAGTTCCTTTAAAAACAACAGGACCTACAAACCATAGGCGTAGATCTTCGATACCAGCGTAAGCATCAAGGCCAGCGATTTGTGCTAGATCTAACTTAAAAGCCACTGAGCGATCGCGAAAGCGGAGCTCTTTTCTTTCAATAAAGCGCTTAAGCTTTAGATTGATATTTTCATCTTCATTATCAGCAATCTCTGGCTTTACATCCATGGCCCAATTCATGAAGCTGGTGTTCATCATAATGTTGGCGGTAAAATTACCAATCACGTTCATGGCCTCGAGATAGCTCATCTCGCCAATTTTTAGTTCAACAAATTCGATTTGGAAAAAACGTGTAAGCGCTAAAACGCGCGCCGAAGGTAATTTGAAAGCGGCACGAAAGTGGTGCATGACAGGCACGGCTTCAGAGCCAGCAATGTCTTGAAGATCTCTGAGGATATCAGCGGGAATTTCAATATCACCTTCTAGGATGACTAGGTTTTGCATGGGATCGAATTCAATGCGTGGAAGTGCCTTAATCGGAGAGCCATCGGCCAAGAGAGCTTGGCGCATCTGCTGCTTCACAAATTCAATCGGTAAGTTAAGAGTGACGAGTGACTCTTCCGTAATATCTGGATTTTCAATCACACGCTCTTGTCTTTGATCAAGCGCTGTGAAGTCGTAAATAATACGAGCTTGCGCGCTGGACATCAGCATTGTGAGTAGAAGTGATAGGCCTATTAACCAAGACTTGCTGGTTTTCATATTTTTGCTCCAAAGCGGTTTGAAGCGTAAAATTGCAAAAAAGAGGCCGAGTTATTTGATGTAAAATTGAGAGGTTAGACGGAAAAAGTGTTTAAGCTTTATACACTAGATCTGAAACCTATAGATGCCTTTTGGGCCACTAAGCCAAGTGGCGAGGTAGCAACAGACGATGGCCGGAGCAAGGGTTTGAAGCCCAAAAAGCTCGGCCGCCATAATGGCACATGCAAGTGGCGTTTTAGATGCGGCGGCAAAAACGGATGCGAAACCAAGTGCGACAAATAACGATGTGGAGACCGGAAGGTACAGCGCAAGCACGCTCGCCGCAGTCGCACCGATAAATGCTAGGGGAGTGAACTCGCCACCTTTAAAACCAATCGAAATCGTGAGAACGGTAAAGAAGATCTTAAGCAGAGGGGTGGACCAGTGAAGATTGTGATCAAAAGCCGAGACAATAATATCCAAACCAAGACCATTATACTGTCCACTACCTTCAAGCTTGAATAAAAGTATAAGGAGAATTGAGACAATGACGACTCTGGCGTAGTTCGAACTGATAAGCCGAGGCAGCTTTGTTTCAAGCAGATGAACACTCGCAATAAAGGTTCGGGCCAAGAGTGCGCATACAATAGCTAGAAGTGGGATGTAGAAAGTAAGTGAGGGATTAAAATAAAACTCGACCTGCGGGTAAATGGTATGAGGGGCATCTGTTAAGTGAATGATAAGATAGCCAGAAGCGGCGGCAGCTAAACTCTCTAAAAGTGCGATAGGTTTAATTTTACCAATTCTTAGCACTTCCATACCAAATAGAGCACCTGCTAACGGTGCGCCGATGGCGGTACCAAAACCAGCTCCCATTCCTGCGATTAATAAGCGGCGTCTTCTTGCTGGGTCAACGCTTAATCTTTTTGCAATCGCTTCTGCAAGACTAGCCCCCATTTGAACTGCGGTTCCTTCTCGACCGGCCGAGCCGCCAAAAAGGTGAGTAAGCACTGTCGTTAAAAAAATAAGTGGTGCCATGACAATGGGGATATCTTTTTTAGGTGAGTTGATCTCATCAATCACTAAGTGATTACCTTGAGCCGCGAGCTTTCCAAATTGCGAGTACAAAAATATTGTAAAAGCTCCGGCCATTGGCAGAGCATAAAGAAGGTCACTATTTCCAGAAAACGTGCTAGCGGCAAAAGCTAGGGCGTAGAGAAAGGCGGCCGACGCTAGACCTGCGAGGCTTCCCACTAAAACACCGTCAAATAGGCTTAAACCTAGCTTTAAATGTAATTTCATTTAATCAATAACCTAGTTTCGAAGTCTTAGTGATAAGTATTTTTTACAAGCTTCCATTTATTTTAGTCTCAGATGCTAAGAATTGCACATCAAAGTTAAAATTGGGGGACTGAGATGAAAAATGTATTTACCGCTGCCGTGATTTCCATGCTTGCGCTATCAGTTCAAGCTGATGTTATTCCACTAGATGCTAAGGCTATTGATCTAGGTAATATTTCTAATGCCGAAACAAATATGGCCGTGATTAAGGACTTCAGCTTTACAAGAACAGCTGATACGCCAAAAAAAGTTACTATTAAGTATGAAGTTAATTTTCTAAAAGAAGATTGTACTCAGTACGAAGTACAAACTGAAGAAATTCCAGAGTTTAAAAAAGTTGTATGTGAAGCTAGTAACGGTGGAAGCTTTCTTTGCGAAGAAAAAATCTTTAGTGGACTTTATAATGCTAAAACAGAATGTGTGGCCAAGGGTTCAACACGCTTAAGCTCAAAAGGCGAAGTGGTGCTTAACTTCTCAAAGGCTGTTAAGCTTGCACCTGGTGCCTCTGAAGTTGTGTCAGTAAACCTTTCACAAAAGAATATGAATGAGGAATCAACTAAAGCCGTTGGTCGCGTTGAGCAGAGTCATTCTCTTTATGAAGTGAAAAACTCACGTTTTGGTAAGAATCAGATTAACTACAAAGCTCTTTAATTAGTAACAAAAGATATAAACTCTTTTGAAAGGCACTCAATAGAGTGCCTTTTTTTTGCTGAAAATCGCTCCAGTGTTTTAGTCGCAAATGCCATCCGGTACTGCTTTTGGAAAAAATCTTTGTGTGTTGAGATAAAGTTCCAATACAGTGCATCTAAGATTTCACAACTCTCATCTTTGGGCCATCCCATCTTTATAAGGTAGTTCGAACTACAGATATAGGGTTTGGTCGCAAAAATTCCTCCATCTGAAAATTGTGACATGCCAAATACATTGGGTCCCATCACCCAATCTGAGCTGTCACTAAACATCTCCATAAACCAACGATAGACCTCTTTGGGATGAGTTCCGCACAAAAGCATGATATTTCCTAAAATCATCAGCCTCTCAATATGGTGAGCATAGGACAGTCGATCAACCTTCTTAATGACAAAATCCAGAACGCCAAGACCAGTGTTTCCTTGGTACCAGCGGTCGTTAAGATTTGCTTGGTGATTAAAGAAATTTGTTTTTTGCTGAGTTTCATCAAAGTTTTGGTAGATTCCCCTTACAAACTCTCGCCAACCAATAATCTGCCTAATAAACCCCTCATGGGAGGCAAGCTTTGTTTTGCCTTCAGCAAAAGCAAGCTGAGCTTGATCAATAACTTCACTAGGTAGGAGCAGGCCTATGTTTAACATGGGCGCAATTGTAGAGTGAAATAATTGATCTCCTTTGGGAGTGATTGCATCTTCATATGTCCCAAAGTCATAGTATCTAAAATCAATAAAGTCTTTTAGCCACTTTTGAGCGGAGGCTCTAGTGTAGGGAATCCAATAATTTTTTAAGTCGCCAGGATGATCCGAGAAGTTTTCATTAACCAATCGTTTGACTTCTTCTGTTTGTAGAGAGGTTTGAATTGCTTTGATGTCCGGAGGCAGGCTTAGCCCTTTGGGGATTCTCTTTCTGTTTTCTTCATCAAAACTCCATTTTCCCCCTGTAGGGCCATCACCCTCGATCAATATATTAAGATTTTTTCTCTGATGCTCATAGAAAGTCTTCATAAAGGGGCGTTTGGTAGAGTCTAGGTACTGCTTAAATTCGTCTCGTGTCGTTAAAAAAAGAGGTGAGTGGTGGATGATAAATTTAATATTATTATTTCTGGCGAAATCAATCATTTGTTGTTCAAAGAACTTGTCTTCAATCTCATAGCTGTGAATCTTGTCTATCGACTTATTTTGTATCCAGTTTCTAAGATTTTCAAAAAAAGATGTTTCTGAAAAATTGTGATAGCTGACTTCTAATCCAGATTGCATGAGTTCCTCTTTAAAGCTTCGCATACTCAAGAAGAAAAACATTATTTTAATTTTATGATACTTGAAATGAGATGCTAGACCTCTGTCTTCACTCATAAAAATAGGAGCATTAAATCTCTTATAGAACTCTGGCGGAAATAATTGATTTCCAAGCGCAATGACTCCTTCCATTTAATCTCCCAAACAGGTCGTTCATCTACGCAATTCTATGCTTAGTCTAAGCCTTTCGCTGGAGTTGTGAATGTTTTGTCTATCGCTCTATTGCCAGAGCGTGATACAAATAATTATGAGCAACTTACACCTATGGGATAAATCAGATCTTGAGAACATGGAACAGCGCTTTAGGGCGCAGTTTGTGAACTCATTGCCGGGTTTAAAAACACCATTTTTAGTCGGCACACAAAACTCACAAGGTGCAACCAATCTCGCTATCGTGTCTTCAGTGACACACCTAGGCTCATCACCAGCGCTGATGTCGATGGTGATGCGGCCTAATACAGTCGAGCGACATACGATCGAGAATCTTAAAGAAAATGGCTTCTACACCTTCAATGCGGTGGATATAAATTCAATTGCGAAAGCCCATCAGACTTCAGCTCGCTACCCAAGAGATATTTCTGAGTTTAAAGCCTGTGGTTTTAATGAGATTTGGGAGCCAGATTTTGAAGCACCATTTGTGAAAGAGAGTGTTTTGCAAATTGGTCTTAAGTTGGTCCAGATTCTTCATCTCGAGATCAATGGTTGCGATTTAGTGATTGGCGAGATCGTTATAGTCAAAGCGCCATTTCAATCTTTGAGTGATGATGGGTCGATCAATATTGATCAACTTGATCTTGCTAGTGTGAGTGGCTTGGATCGCTACCACAAAAGTCAAAAAGTGATGCGTCTAAGTTACGCTAAGCCCGACTTAAAACCTTTAGTAATAGATAAATAAGTCAAAAAACTGTGATTTATTGCATATTTGGTGCCTTGCCGCTTGGTGATTATGGCATCACAACTTAGAATAGAGCAGCATGGCAAAAGATCAAATAATCACCCTTACCGAGCTACTCGAGCGAATAGGTAAGGAAGACACCTCTAATCCAAGACCACTAATCGATTTAGTGATGTGGCTTCGTGCTGGCGGGGAAAAAGGGGCGGCCGAAAGACTTCGACTGCTCACTCTTGAACTGCAAAAGAAGAGTTGGCACTCCCATGCGCTGAGCGATCTGATGGGTAGAGTTGTCGGCAAACACTCTTTCTTGCGTCTGTTTACTGAGTCAGGTTTGATGAATGAAGATCCATTCTTGACTCAAGCTAAGAATAGACTTTTTAATCATATTCTTCCTGCCGTTTACGACGACAATGATGCTGTTAATCTGTTTAATCTTCTTTTTTCAAGACGAATGGACTGGAAGTGGGTGCATGCCATCCCGGATGAAGATTGGCAGGCTTTCCTTGCCGAACTTAACGTTAAGGAAATCTTTCAGCTGCCACGAAACCACCCACTTGTTACACAACTTCTGAACTCTATTCAGATTCTCTCTCTTAGGATTACGGCCCTGGGGATTAAGCGCGAAATCTTAGAAAAGCTGCCGCAACTTGAAGAATTTGATTCACCATTTATGGCTCAAAACTCTGAGATAACGATTTATCTGCAGAGGTTTCAAGAAGCTGAGTTTGATCAATCCATTAATAATCGAGATTATCTTCATATCCAAGTCATGCTCGATCAGTGTGAAGAGTATATTGATGTCATTCGCGACAACAAGACCACTTGGGGAGTAACCCTAAAGCTAACAAACTTCGTGATAAGACTTAGGCAACACTTACAACGCCTTAGGCTTTTATTTCACTTAATCACTACCCACGACGAAGAACCTCCTTTTGAAACTGAAGTTCAATTTCTTCGCGAACTCGTCAGAGCGGAAAATGAAAAGAACTCACTCTCACTATTATTAAAAGAAAACTTCAGTCTATTAGCTTATCAAGTTACCGAGCATGCCAGTCAGACAGGCGAAGAATATATTACGACCACACCTAAAGAATACTTTGCCATGTATAAGAAAGCTTTTGGTGGCGGTCTAATTGTTGCTTATTTGGTTATTTTCAAAATAGCCATCAGCTCATGGAAATTACCTCTATTATTTGAAGCCTTGGTGTTCAGTCTTAATTACTCAATTGGATTTGTACTGATTCACATTACTCATTCCAAACTTGCGACCAAGCAGCCTGCCATGATCGCTTCGCATTTAGCTCGTATTCTGGATGAAGAGCGAGATAGTAAGCAGGCGGCCAAACGCTTGGCGCCACTAGTTGTCCAGGTTTCAAGATCACAATTCGTAGCACTGCTTGGTAATATATCGGCAGGTATTCCACTTGGCCTATTTTTGGCCTGGCTATGGTACGAGGGAACCGGCGCTTCCTATATTAGTGAGGCTAAGGCTTGGAGTATGATTAATGAAATTCATCCGTGGCAGAGCTTGGCCCTATGGTTTGGTGCCCTGACAGGTGTATGGCTCTACCTCTCAGGTCTTATTTCAGGTTACTTTGATAATTTATGTATTTATGCCCGTGTGCCCGAGCGTATTAGAAGAATTGAGTTTCTTCGAAATCGTATGCCACCCAAAATGCTAATTAAATTCTCAAACTATATTGAAGAAAACCTTGGAGCGCTTGCCGATAACGTTTACTTCGGCTTCTTCTTAGGCTGTACGACGGCAGTCGGCATTATGCTTGGCTTACCGATTGATACACTTCACGTAACGTTTTCAGCGGCTGGGTTTGGTGTGGCTTCCATGACTCTTATGGATCAACTCACACTTAATACCGTCTTGATTTCCTTGCTTGGTGTAGTTGGAATCGGAATGATGAACTTTACGGTGAGCTTTGGTTTGTCGATTATTACGGCACTTAGATCAAGACAGGTGAAGTTCAGACTTTGGAGAGAGCTTCTAAAAGAGGTACTGATGCTTTTCATCAAGAACCCAATCGCATTCTTCGTTCCAGGTGGGGGAGGACGCTTTATCTTTAAGCGCCCTCAGCCACAACCGGAAGAATAATCTTATTTCCCTCTGTTAACCGATGGCGTGATATGCGCCGGCTTAACATTAGGATCTTTCTTAGCTACTGGTTTTGATTTCTTAGGCTTTGCCGCTACTTTTTTTTTAGTTGAAATCTTTTTTGCAACAGCTTTAGTCTTAGTTTTCTTCACAGCTTTCTTTTTAGTCGCTTTCTTCGCTGTTTTCTTCTTAGGAGCTGCTGATTTTTTCGCGCTCTTTACATATTTATCAATTGTCTTTTGCAGACTATCGAGGTCTTTCTTGTGTTCTTTCAAAAACTTCTTAGCCTTTGTGATTTCTGATTGAACAGATTTCTCAAGTGTTTTCTCAAGAGACTTTCTTTCTTTTTGAAATTTCTTAACAAGACCTTGAAGATCTTTTTCAACAAGACCTTTAATATCTTTTTCAGCGTTATCAATGAACTTTTTAACGTTGCCTTGAACGTCTTTAAGTTGAGTTGATTTAACAACTTTTTCAACTTCGCCTTTAATCTCTTTAAAAGACTTAATTAGCATGTCGGCTGGATTTTTCATTTCTCTCTCCCAAAATTAAGAATCTATAATTTACAAATCGGAACCCTGTATCCAAAACCAAAACTTTTCGACTTGATCTTGATAATGGGGCAAAACTGATGCCTCTTATACTCTGATTTTCTCCAGAGATCATTTACTTTCGTAACTTCATCGGCGTCAAAGCCGCTTTCTTGCAATTCTTTCACACTCATTCGGTAAGACAGAAGTCCTTCAAGAATGGCGTCGAGTCGATCGTATGGTGGCAGACTTTGTTGGTCGGTTTGATCTTCGCGCAGTTCGGCCGAAGGGGCGCGCTCGATAATACCTGTGGGAATCGGATGGTTGTGGCGACGATTGAGGTGCTCGCATAGAGCAAAAACCTCAGTTTTATACAAATCTCCAAGCAGCGAGAGTGCACCAACCGAGTCACCGTATTGGGTCGAATAGCCGACGGCCAATTCAGACTTATTTGAAGTATTAATCACCATGGCATTGGTTTGATTGCTGCGAGTATATAAAAGCATGCCGCGAAGACGTGATTGGACGTTCTCATCAGATAAACCTTCTAGCGGCATCCCAAAAACGTCTTGAAACTGGTTTCTAAGCGATGAGTGAGTGAATTTGATCGGAAGATGGCGCATGGGCACATCTAGATTTTCACACAACTGAGCACTGTAGTCATAACTGAGGCTCGATGAGAAAAAGCCCGGCATGTAAATCGCCTCAAGCTTTTGACCCGGCTTTAGGGCCAGACGAGCGAGTGTCAGTACTAAGGCAGAATCAATCCCACCGGAAACAGCGACGAGAAAGTTATTAAAGCCGCATTTACTGGCATACTCACGAAGTCCAAAAAGCAAAGCATCGCGCATTTCATCTAGAGTTGCTTCGTTGTGAGAGTTGATTTGAATAGGGTTTTTGCTGCGATCAAGCGCCGGAGTAAACAATGACTCCCAAGTGTTGGCCACTTCAGAAGGAGCATCCAGGGGAAGATAGCTTTTGGCGGAAACGGCATCAATATCGAGGGAGCCTAGATCTGATTGCCACAATTTTCCGCGCCAAGCGATACCATCGCCATCGGCCACAAAACTGTCGCCATCAAACAAAACCTCGTCCTCGCCACCGACGCGATTGACGTAGGCAAAGGGCGCCTTAAAAAGGTGCGAGATTTCTCTGGCACGGGCAAGGCGCTTAGATGATTTACTAATATGGTAAGGCGAGGCCGAAAGATTCACGACCAGATCTAACTCTGGGTGACTTTGCCACAACTCTTTGACGGGATCTTGAATATGGTGACTTGAATGCCACATATCTTCGCACACCAAAAGTCCGATGCGCTTACCATTCCATTCCAAAAGCCCAGGCTCTTCTCCGGGAGTGAAATATTTCTCTTCATCAAAAATATCATAGTTAGGTAAAAGCTTTTTAGCGTAGAGGCGCTTCATACCGCTGCCATCAAGGGCCCAAATGACATTATAGATATCGGCCGGAAGTCCCTGGTCATCGAACTTATAATCAAGCCCGCCCACCAGCAAAAGTGAGTCGCTGCCTTTGAGAGTTTTGATGGCCCATGTCTCTAATTTTTGATGTAGCTCTAAGACCTGTTCAATAAAACCTTTTTGCAAACAGAGATCTAAGAGGGGATAACCGCTTAAAAAGAGCTCTGGAAAGAGGTGAAGTCCGGGCTTAATCGGCTTCATGTCTTCAAGGTATTTAAAAACCCCGTTAAAATCGCCGATTGTATGGTGTGTTTGATGGAGATGAAGTTGCATTGACGCGCTCGTTCAAGTAGATTGCACATTAGTTTTGACAACGTTAACACAAAGACTTGCACCTATGGAAACAACTTCAAAAGTTTTAATTATTGGCGCTGGCTTGGCCGGCAGTGATGCAGCGTGGTTTTTGGCCAGTAACGGAATCCCCGTCGTACTCGCCGAAGTGAAAAGGCTCAAGCTTGGGCCGGCGCAAAAGATGACAACCGACGCCGAACTGGTCTGCACAAATTCGCTTAAGAGCCTGCAACCAGATTCTTCTCACGGCATGCTCAAGCATGAAATGAAAGGACTTGGTTCATTGATCCTAAAGGTCGGGCAAGAAACGGCCGTTCCTGCGGGCGATGCTTTGGCAGTAGATCGTGAAGTCTTCTCCAAGCGAATCACAGATATTCTGGGTGATCATCCACTGATTACCAAGCTCGACATCGACGCCGAAGATCCAAATGAACTCATGAGTGAGCACGGATGTGATTATTGTTTAATCGCCACGGGGCCTCTGACGACTGAGGCTTTGACCAATTGGATTAAAAAAGAAATTACGGGCGAGGATGATTTTTATTTTTATGATGCCATCGCGCCAGTTGTTGATGCCGACAGCCTCGATATGGATAAATTATATTTTAAAGATCGCCATAAGCCAGTAGGCGAGGATGGTGAGGAAGCTGACTATCTCAATGCGCCGATGAATAAGCAGCAGTATGATGAATTCGTCAACGCGCTTATCAGTGCCGAGCGAGTTGCACCAAAAGACTTTGAAGAACTGAAGTATTTTGAGTCTTGCCTGCCGATTGATACCATGGCCGATCGTGGCATCGATACGCCGCGCTTTTCTTGTATGAAGCCGATTGGCTTAGAGATGAGCGATGGCAAGCGCCCATGGGCCTGTGTGCAACTTAGAAAAGAAAACCTATTGGGCTCGGCCTATAACCTGGTGGGCTTTCAAACTCGTCTGACTTACCCAGAACAAAAACGTGTCTTTCGTATGATTCCAGGTTTTGAGAACGCGCAGTTTATCCACCTTGGATCAGTTCATAGAAACTCTTTTTTAAACGCTAGAAAGATCCTCGATTTTGATCTGTCGTGCAAGAAACTGCCAAAAATTCACTTTGCTGGTCAGATCACTGGTGTCGAAGGCTATACCGAGTCGGCCAGCATGGGACTCTATGTCGCCTCACAAATTCTAAGAAAAATTAAAGGCCAAGAAGCGCTCAAGTGGCCGGTTGAAACCGCCATCGGCGCACTTATCAATTACGTCATGACCTGTGAAAAGCCAGTGCCATCAAATATTAATTTTGGTCTGATGCCGCCGGTGACTTTAACCAAAGAACAGCGAAAAGATAAAAAGAGAAAGAGCATCAAGAAGTCGCTGGCAGCTGAGCGTGCCAGACAAGTTTTCGATGGCTTCATTAGTGAGGTTCAGGCTTGAAGGGATTTCTCTTTATAGTCGCTGCCTGTTTATTATGGGCAGTTGATACACTCATTCGCTATCCGCTGCTTTTTTCAGGCCCCTCGGCCCAGAGAATCGTTTTTACCGAGCATCTTTTGCTTACTTTATTTCTTGTGCCGATCGCTTGGAAGTCGCGCGCTGTTTTTTGGCGAGCTCAGGTTTCCCATATCTTTTGGTTTTTTATTATTGGCGCTATTGGTTCGGCCTACGCCACACTGGCTTTTACTAAAGCATTCTCGCTGATCAATCCCTCTCTTGTGATCTTGTTACAAAAACTTCAACCCGTCGTTGCCATTGGTCTGGCCCATGTACTGTTGGGTGAGCGTATACGCGCCTCTTTTTTGTTTTGGGCACTACTGGCTTTATTTGGGGCCTTCTTAATTTCTTCTCCCGATATTTTGCCAGGTCTTCAAAACGTGTCGCTGATTTCAGACAATGCACTCTATGGCTATGGACTGACTTTATTCGCCGTGATCGCCTGGGGCTCATCGACGGTCTTTGGAAAAAAGCTTTCGAGCTCAGGCTATAATGAAACTCAGATTATGTTTGGCCGTTTTTTCGCCGGGCTCGTCGCTCTAGTACCGTTGTTTTATACTGTTGGTATTGAGCTCGATTTTAACCTCACTATAAATAGCAAAATTTTGGCCATGGTAGTGATCTCAGGACTTGCCGGCATGTGGCTGTATTATATGGGCCTTAAGCGTGTTTCGGCGCGAGTGAGCGCCTTGGCCGAGATGTTTTTCCCACTTTGCGCCGTGGCCATCAACTGGATCTTCCTTGGAAAAGCTCTCGAGCCAGTTCAAATTATGGGAGCAGCTCTACTCATTTTAGCTTCGACCATGATACAACTACTTAAATTATAAGCTTAGGAGCTTGATATGCCTCAGCGCGTTGTTTTACCTCAAACTCTTGAGGGCAAAACCATTCTTATCGCCGGCGCGGCCGGATTTGTGCCTTCAACCATTGCCGAGTTTTACTTAAACCTCGGCGCTAAAGTCGTAGGCCTTGATAATTTTATCACTGGTTCGAAATCCAATATCGAACTACTTTCAAAATATAAAAACTTTGAATTCACCGAATGCAATATTTACGAAGGACTGCCAAACTTCAAAGATTTGAAATTCGATTATATTCTATCGCTGGCTTCACCAGCTTCACCCATTGATTTCTCTGAGATTCCACTTGAGATTATGCGTGTTAACTCCGAGGGAACACTTAAGCTTTTGGAACTTGCCCGCGATCAAAAGGCCAGGTTTCTTGAAGCGTCGACTTCTGAAGTTTACGGCGATCCAGAAATTCATCCTCAAGTTGAAGAGTATGTTGGTTGCGTGAATCCAATTGGGCCGCGCTCTTGCTATGACGAAAGTAAGCGCTTTGCCGAGGCCATGACCATGAGCTTTCATCGCCGCTATAATGTTGATACTCGCATCATTCGTATCTTTAATACCTATGGACCACGTATGCGTCCCAATGATGGTCGCGTGATTCCAAACTTTATTAATCAGGCCATGGCCGGTGAAGACATTACTGTTTATGGTGACGGCTCACAGACTCGCTCATTTTGTTATGTGACTGATCTGGTTGATGCCATTCATAACGTATTATTCTCAGAGATTCACACGCCGTTTAATTGTGGTAACCCTGATGAATACACCATTAAAAAATGTGCCGAAGAGATCATCAAGGTTTTAGGCTCAAGTTCTAAAATCATTTATATGCCACTGCCAGAAGACGATCCTAAAAAGCGTCGTCCAAACTTGAATAAACTGCAAAGCATTTCGGATTATAAGCCGAAGGTGAGTTTTGAAGAGGGCATTAAACGAACAGCTGAATATTTCAAAAGTCTAAAATGAAAGTAGCAATCTCAACCGACTGGGTGATCGGTCGCGATCACGCCATTGAAATGCTGGATATGTTGGCGGAGCTTTACCGCGAAGCCGATCTTTATACTCTGGCCTACAAGCCGGAGAGTTTACTTGGTCCCGTAGTCGAACGCCCGATTCACGCTACTTATCTTTCGAATAAAATTCAGGCTAGTGAGCAGATTTTCAACTGGGCCTTTGCACTGCCTAGCGCGCTTAAAGGACTCTTTATTCCTTGTAGCACCGACGCCATCATTAATATTTCCCGTGGGCTTTCTCACGGTTTTAAAAAATGCGAAAAGACACCGCTTTATACCTATGTTTACGAGCTTTATTGGCTAAACCAAAAACCGATGGGCTGGAAGCAAAAACTCTTTTGGTCACAAGCTAAAAACTTTGCACTCAAAGAATTTAAAAAAGCTAAGAAGGTTTGGTCGGCCAATCAAGTCATTCATGACGAGTTACTTGCCTATGGAATTGAAAGTGAAATCCTCGAACCATTTTTTAAAGTTGAAGAGTTCCCACTTTTTCCTGAAAGTGTTTTTAAGCGCGAGGCCATCTTACTTGATCCAGGCAGCCTAGGCGTTCAAGAGATCGAGCAAATCCTCATCAACCTTGAAGGCGAAAAGGTTCGCTTGCTTGGCAATCCCATTTCCGGACTTGATCCGGCGCTATTTCTTGGCACTCCATGTGCGGGAGAGTTAGCTCCGATTTTTGCAAGCTCCAAGCTTTTGATTAGCTTTGATGAAAGCATATTTCCTAAAAATGCCTTGGCCATGCTCTCATGTGGTGGACGTGTCCTTTGCCCAAGCGATACAAAGCAAAAGATCTATCTCGATGGTGAGGGAGTTCGCTTTATTGAAAAGAGTGATCTGCTCGCTTTAAATGATCTTAACCTCCTACAGGACTGGAATCCTGAGCCAAAGAAGTTACATGCCCACGCCAATCGCTTTCATGGCACTCGCTTTAAGCGCAAGATTGAAGTGATGGTTGAGCCAAAGTGAGAAATAGACTAAAAAACCTACCTGTCCTTAAAAGCTTTAAAACTTTTTTTCTCGGTATCTACACTATTATAACGAGTCCTACATTCTTAATACTATCCCTAGTAGGAAACCTAGCAATTTGTGTCATCAGTATTATTTTTTATTATGTCGAAGTAGATACTAATCCGAAGATTATTTCATATATGGATGCTTTGTGGTGGGGGTTTGCTACTGCTACAACGACTGGATATGGCGATATTACTCCTGTTACTATACTCGGCAAGGTTATAAGTATTTTTCTCATGCTAACGGGACTTGCCTTGTTTGGCATGTTCACCGCTCTCTTTGCAGAAGTCATTCTTGCCAGACCTACAAAGAACAAAGTTTGATAAAACTGTCTACTTCTCGTCTAGCTCAAGTTGTTCTCCTTTATGCTAAAGTCTCCTCATAGGGGAAAGCTATGTTTGGAATTTTAAAGAAAGACCCAAAAAAGAAACTTCAAGTAGAGTATGAAAAGCTCATGAAGCAAGCCGTTGAGGCACAGAGAAATGGGAATATTGAGCTGTATGCTGAGTTGACCTTTAAATCCGAAGAGCTATTAAAGAGAATTGACACACTCGATAGTGCTACAAAGTCCTAGAAGATTATAATTGTGGCTTAACTTCTTTGAGTGAGTGCGGATGAATATCGAATATCATAACTTTATTGGAACTTTCGGTGTTCTTTTAACACTATTGGCTTACTTCCTGTTGCAAGCTGGTAAATGGCAAAGCTCGCAAACCAGATTCTCTTTGGCCAATGCCGTTGGCTCGGCCATGATTCTTTTTTCTTTGTACTTTGACTTCAATTTTTCAGGCTTTCTCATCGAGTCTGTTTGGGTCGTTATTAGTCTTTATGGGCTTTATAAGTCCTTGCAGCTGAGAAAGCTTAACGCACCTTCGCCTTAGCAATGACCTTCACAAAGACGTCGGGCAAGAAGCGCTTGAGATAAACTCCAAATGTTTCACGTCCACCAATGAGAGATTCATATTCTTTGTTTGCAATAACTACGTACGCTTTATTGGCAAATTGATCTGGTGTTAGTCCGTTAGCATTGCTGTCATCGTATTCGTTGGTGGCAACACCTGAACCACTAAGAGCATTATAAGAAATATTGGTACTCACAAAGCCGGGACAAATAATCGTCACGTCCACGCCTGTCTTCTCCATCATAAGCTCAGCGCGAAGTGAATCAAAGTGACCATGGAGGGCATGCTTGGACGCTGAGTAGCCCGAGCGATAAGGCGTGCCAAATTTTCCAACAAGGGAAGTGATCACAATGAGGTGTCCGCTTTGTTGCGCTTTTAGGTGTGGCAGTAATCCGTGGGCCAAGGCGATATTGCCGAAATAATTGACTTCCATAAGATCGCGATAGACTGACAGCTTAGTGTCGGCTACCAGTGATCGTTGAGAGATACCAGCATTTAAAATCAGTTTATCAATACGTCCGAAAGCCTTGATGGCTTCTTTAATCTTGGCTTCGTGTTCATCAATTTTTTGTAGATCCAGTGGCAAGACAAAAACATCTTGTGGGTGCGGTAGTGAATCTTTGAGGGCTACAAGCTTTTGCTCATTTCTGGCCGATATGATGAGCTTATGGCCTTTGCTTGCAAATTCTTTGACCAAGGCTTCGCCAATTCCAGATGATGCTCCTGTAATCCATATGATTTCCATCACTTAACCCCATTTTGTAAGTCTTGGTTATGAAGACAAATGATAATCCAATTGTTAGCCTTATAGCGAATTTAGCCGAGGAATTTTTAATGAGAAACTTAATCGCCCTAATTAGTGTTCTATTTATCGCAACTTCTGTAAGTGCGAGTGATGAAAAACTCAGGGTAAGTTGGTTTTCTAAAGATAAAATTCGCGAAATTATCGGTGACTTTCCAGCTCCTGGAAGCGTTGAAGAAGCCTATGACTTTCAAGTCTTGCTGGATTACCAAGCGACCAGAACTCAGGCAGAGTGTGACGAAGCTGCGGCCGAGAAAACACCAACTCTTAAGTCGATGTTTGGCGATCTACTGACAAAAAAAGAAATGAGAAGAGTCTGGCCTCACTTTATTGAAGCCTATGCAACAGTTGGTCTAAACAGTGCAATCTCAAAGAAACTGTTTGATCGCCCACGCCCATTTAATGCCAATCCTGCCGTTGTTCCATGTATCCCACTTGCAACTTCTAAAGCTTATCCAAGCGGCCACACCATGATCGCTCGTGTTTTTGCGCGTATGCTCTCGGGCTTCTACCCAGACCGTGAAAATGAATTCATGCATAGAGCTGACGAAGTCGCCCTCAATAGAGTCATTGGTGGCGTTCACCATCCAAGTGATATTGTGGCCGGCAAGAAGCTAGGCGATGCTATTTTTGAGCAATTGCTGCAAAACTAGATTCCCTTTAAAAACTCCACTAGATTAGCCACCGCTTGCCCGGAACCACCTTTTTGCACAAGAGCGGGCTGATTACTTGTGGTCCATGAGTAAATATCCAGATGGGCCCAAGGGATATCGCGAACAAATTTTTGCAAAAATAGTGCAGCAGTGATGCTGCCACCAAATCCGGTTGAAGATGAATTGGTGCAATCGGCGAAAGAAGAGCTAAGCTCTTTGGCATAGGCTTGATGAAGAGGCATTCGCCAGCATGGGTCACCGGAGCGATCGCCGGCATCTTGAATGGCCTTGGCGATTTTATCGTCGTTGCTAAATAGACTTGCGATATCTTGGCCTAAAGCAACCTTTCCAGCACCTGTTAAAGTAGCGGCATCAATAATGAGATCAGGCTTTTTGTCGCAAGCAACATCGATAGCATCAGCTAAAACTAAGCGCCCCTCGGCGTCGGTATTATCAATCTCAATTTTAAGACCATTTCTCGCGATATGAATATCGCTAGGACGCGTAGCATTTTTATCAATCGAGTTTTCGGCTAAAGCCAGGTAACCGTCAATGTCCACCGCCAGTCCACTGCTTTCAAGCCAGTTAAACACTCCCGAGATCGTGGCTGCTCCACCCATATCTTTTTTCATGTAGCGCATACCTGCCGGTGGTTTAATATCAAGCCCACCGGTATCGAACGTAATGCCTTTGCCAATCAATGCAATTTTCTTCTTGGCTTTCTTGCCACTACGATAAGAAATTTTTACCAGACGCGGGGGATGGGCCGAGGCCGCGCCAACACCTAGGTGCAGGCCACATTTTTCTTTAGCCAGGCGTTTCTCATCCCAAACTTCGACTTTGATTGTCTTTGAAGTTTTAAATCCTTTTTGAATCATGGCCGCAAAGTTTACTGGGTGTAATTCGTTGGGTGGAAGGTTGACTAGGTGTCTGGCGAAATTAATTGAATTACTTAAGGATAAGCTTTCATCAATTTGTTTTTGCGAAAGTTTCTTTCCATCGAGCAGAAAACTAACGTGAGACAGGCCAACTGAGTTCTTATCTTCAAAACGATAGGCTGCAAGATCTAGCCCGACGATAAGTCCACTCACACTTAGCTCGCTTAATCCTAACAAGTGAGTGGTTGTCTTCTTGGGATTGCCCTCTGTGAAGTAAGAGATTTTCGATCCAATGAAGTCTCTGGCGTGGGCGTAGCTTTGAGATTTTGATTCTGGTTTAGAAACAACAAGTAAAGTCACTTGACCATCATCAATAAAAAATTGTGTTGGCTTACCTGCTTCTAAGTTTTCGCGAGCAGCAGCACTTATTGCTAGATCGAGCTTCGCCAGTTGAGCGAATATTTTTTTACTGTCATGGGCGATAAAAATTTGATTTTCTTGCCATAGAGATTTTCCCGCCGATGGGCGAGAGAGAGATGATTTCAAAAAAGCCATAGGTACTCCGCTTATGCGCTACAACGATAGGTTTGAAAGATATGTGTGAGCATGTCATGAAAGGCACGAGTTTGTGAAGAATCCGGTGCGTCGAGATGGTCCATAACCCTGACCTCTGATAGAGACAGGATCTCTTCGCGGTAAGGAGCAACCAGTTCCCAATTGTTAAACCAGATATCAAAATCCCCCATTTGATCAAAGCTAACAACGAGCATCTCTAGAAGTGTCTGGTGAAATACACCGAACTGATCACCTTTGCCTGGAAGGGGGAGTGGGGCGCGCATGAAAAAGTTATTCTTAACTTCTTCTATAGATTTTTTATTTTTCTCTTTATAGCTGAGTCTTAGCAAAATCGGATAAGTATATTGATCATCTTTAAGTGTGGTGAGTAATTCCTTAGCGCGCGTATAGTTAATCTCCACTCCAACGCCTTCTTCATAGCAGCGGGCCAATTGAAACTGACAACTTTCTTGTGAGTGCAACATTCCACGGTAATAAGCTGCGCTTGCACTACATTCATAGGCTGGATCATTGGTTAGCCAGTGGTCACCAAGTTTTTTCATTTCAATTGAAGATTCAGGAATAAAATTAGATTTAAGTGGTTGTGCATGGGCTTCGTGGTTGAGCTCAGCACTTGTTCCTTCAAAATGGCGATCAACTTCGAGCCACTCATCAATAAAGGAAACAAGCTCTATGAAATTCGTCTGATAAACTTTCGGAATAGTAAAGGCCAGGCCCATTTGGATCAGACTGGCATGGAGTTGATCGAGCAGACGATGGGGACCATGGATTTTGCCGGTTAAAGGCCAAACCGCTAAGGCACTATGTGTATCCATAAATCCATTGGGTAGAGTTGGCCTTGGGTCATAATTAATCTTTATCAGGGGAGCACTTGATAAGTGGCAGTGGGTGATATAGATAAAGCCTTGATTTTTAAGCATTTATTATGTCCTTTATTGTATTTATCCTTATCGGCACAATTTAAAACTATTTTAGTCCATTATTATCCCTCTCCACAGATTTTGAGGGTTTAGGTACAATAAAGTTGAATTTGGAGGAAATATGGCTAAATCACTAAAAGATGCACTCTTAAAAGCAGGACTTCATGGCACTAAAAACGCCAATGAGCGCCAGCATGTGAAGGGTCGTCCGGCTAATAAAAGCGAAGTCCATCAGCGCGCTAGAACATTTTGCGAAGTTTGTGAGCGAGATCTACCTGATGTTGAACGCTATCAGCATCCATCTTTTGATAAAGACTGGATCTGTATCGCTTGTGCCGATAGAAATATGATTGATGATAAATTTCGTCGTTCACATCAAAGTGAGATGGCAGATAAATCAATGTTCAAAAGATTTTACGGTGCCACAAGACCTGCAGTCGACTTTAAGGGGACGCGTGGGACGGACGATAAATCAGGGCAAAAACGCCGCTAAGAATAAGTGTTGCTACTAACAAATGAAGTGGCTGCGCGAAAGCCGGCATCGAAAAATACGATAAAATGATGCCGGAGATTGGGGCCAAAAATGTAACGATCAGTAGCGCTACGATCATGGCCCTTGCTCCCGAAGAGCGCTCCTCTTTCCATAATTGCCCAATCCAAAATAAAAATGTCAGCAAAAATAGAATCGAAAAAGATCGATGAACAAGAAAGATCATACTGTCTTGATCAAGCCATAGCGATCGATCGAGCACTCCTGAGTTAGTGATCACATCGACGCCTTCACGTACCTCAGTTCCAAGAACCAGTTGGACAAAGCCTAAAGCTAAAATGATTTTCCCCAGGGCGCTGGATCTCGCAGTTAGAGGCTTTCTTGGCGGTTCAACTAAAATCCAAAGGGCAGCGCACATGACGACGATGATAAGTGCGATAACCATATGAAGTGTGATTAAGTGTGGGGCGAGGCTTGAGCTGACAACTTTGGCGCCAATCCCGCCTTGAATACAGGTCAAAATAAAAAGTGCTAAAGAGCCCGAAAAGAGTCTTGGTCTTACCCTGCGCAGAGGCCAGGCAAATGCCACCAAGAACATCATTTCAATGCCGACGATGACACCAAGTAATCGATTGATATATTCGATCCAGGTTTTTAGAACGTCAAAGTCAGCAATCTGCTTGCCGGCCACGGCGAAGCGTTCTTTATAATCGGCTGGAAGCTGGGATATATCAGTTGGTGGAATCCACTGGCTAAAACAATGAGGCCAGTCGGGACAGCCTAGGCCACTGCCAGTTGTGCGCACAACACTACCAGCGATAATCAGTGCAATTAAACTTAAGAAAGTGATGATGACTGTGACACGAAATTTTTTGGTCTTCATTCATTATCCATGCGACGAAACTCAGCGTCGATGACATCCTCTTCCACTTTATTTTTTCTCGTTTGTTGTCTTTGGGTAAAAGGAGTTCCACCAACAGAGAAATGAAATTGCTTTTTAAAGCCCCATTTCTCAGCACTCTCGCCACTAATGGCAACGAACCAAGCCACAACGACTAAAGCTGGGTTGGTATTCCAATAAGCCAGCGTGGCAAGGCAGGCCACTAATAATCTTGGAGCGAAGAAAAAGCCTAGCCACCAAAGAAGTCCTCCAAAAGGAATGGACGAGAAAACTAAGGTTAGTCTTGGGAAGAGAGTAAGGAAAAAAAGCAGGGCAAAGCCGTGCTTATCCCAATAGTCGATATTGGAGAAATGAATATTGCCTTGGCTTATAAGCAAAGAGGTTGCACCGGTGATGGCCAAGAAAAGAATGAGAAGTTGGACAAATAATTTCATAGACTGGACATATCACTTCCGAGACGCTTTGCTAAGTCATATGGACTGGATGAAAGCTAATTTATTACCAAGAGACGGTGAGGTTTATTTACTGGAAAATGCCTTTTCTAGTAGTGAATTAGCGCTATTTCAGGAGAATTTAGCGTGGCGTCAAGATGAGATTACCCTATGGGGCAAGACTCATCCAGTCCCAAGGCTTCAGGCTTGGTATGCTGACCCAGGGCTAAGCTACACTTATTCCAATATCACACTAGAACCAGCCAGTTTCACGCCACAGCTCCTACACATTAGAAGCAAGCTCAATGACTTGTGCGGCGTCGACTTCAATTCAGTTCTTTGTAATTTATATCGCAGTGGCGCGGATAAAAACGGCTGGCACCGAGATAATGAAAGTGAACTGGGAGTTAATCCGACAATTGCATCAATTAGCTTCGGTCAGGTTCGAAAGTTTTCCCTTCGTCATCGCAAAACAAAAGAAAAAATTGATCTACTTTTACCAAGTTGTTCGTTACTGCTTATGCGAGGAAGCACCCAGCATCACTGGGAGCATCAATTGGCCGCCACAAAAAAACAAATTGGAGTGAGATTAAATCTTACTTTTCGCCAGAGAATTGTTGGCGATAAATAGGCGCTCTGGCCGAGAACTGCGCCCAAAGTATAGGCTTCATTAACAATTCAACAGGCAGTCCGCCATGACAGCTAAATTGAATATCATCAATGATGACGCTTTCATTTTTTGAAATTTTCCTAACACAGTGGCGATGTCTCCACTTTGATAGTGGGGGCGGTAATTTTGCACCTTCATCAATAAAGAAAAATTCTGATTCGGATTCACCATGCTCAGTGATGATGGAAACCCATGGGATTGTCAGACCTAATGCTCCAACCCCTAGATGAACCTCATCACCTTTTTTGCAACCATCAAAGCGCTTAACTTGAAGATTTAAAAGAGGAGGCTTGAGTGCTTTGAAAAGATCAACATTAAAACCTTTAAAGACATCGACATAGTTCATGGGAACAATCGTTTCGAAAAATAGCTTCATTGATTACCTTCTCTTTGCCAGTGATGACGTTGCATAAAGTTAAGACTGCCTTGAATAACGCCAACAATACCTTGTCCAGGAAAGGCAGTATCTCCACTATGATAGAAATTATCTAACGGTGTCTCATGACTTGGCCAATCCCATGGCCTAAAGTCTATCGAGTGAGCAATACCGCCAACTCGCCCTTGATAGCGTCCGGTATAGCGCTCAAAAGTATGTGGAGTTCCTACGCTTTGAAACTTGATCTCATCAAACTCAGAAACATTTTCTCTGAAAATATTGATGATCTGCTCGGCGATTATTTCTTTGTCTCGTTTATACTCAGTATCCTGCGGGTGACTAAAGTTATTCATAAGCGCGTGGGTTGATACTGTCACAGTTTGCCAACCCGCTGGGGCACGAGTTTCATCGCCCGGCTTTGAGAGAGAGAAAAACAAACTCTTGCTACCAGCGTGCCTAATCGGCTGATCTAAGTGAACTTGATGGTAGAGACTCTCTACGGGAATCTTGGACTTGATTGCAAAGTTCATTGTAATGGCCGACCATGAATCTCGATGAACTTTACTCATCGAGTTTACCCACGCTTCCAGTTTTGGATTGAGCGATCTTAAATTCCATACGGGGATCGTAGATATAATTCGTTTCGCCGCGAAGGTCTGATCATTCGTTTTAAGCTCAAGGCTATCACTAATGGAATTAACTTTTTTCCTATATTCCACTTTGCCACCCTTAGAGACAATATAGTTCTCGAGCTTGCTCGCAAGTGAAGTAATTCCGCCAAAAGGATAATACATATCATCGGGATAGGTTAGGCCAAGTGCTCCCATGAGTGCAGGTACTTTATCAGCATATGACTGAGTACTAATGAGCAATTGTTCATCAATGAGCTGGCGCAGAGGTCCCGATTGATACGCCTGAGGCAGTAATGATTCTAATGGACGCAGTAGGTAGACACCTAGATCGGCCTGTTTTATCAAGCTCGGTTTGAGAAGCTTTATGGCCTCGTGTAAGTTCTCGGGAGGAAAGTTCCAAGTGTCTCCCAGTAAAGCCCAGGCCCTGGAAGAAATCTTGTTGAGCTGATCCCAAAAAGTCTTGTGGTCTACATCGGGAAAATGTTTACTGAGTTCCTCGAGCCATTTTCCAGAGTCAGCATAGCGTTTTAAATTCACGCCGTTGTTTAAGCTAATAATCATAGGGACGGCTAACTTCTTAGTTTCAAGCTCGATATCTAAATGTGTGAGTAGATTTGATATGGGCATTCCACGGGCCAGACCAGAGAGGGTTGTGGCACCAACATCGAAATGAAAGTTTGCGCGCTTAAAGTATGAAGCACATCCCCCAGCTAAACTATGGGTTTCAAGTACACAAACCCGTCGTTTTTGGCGAGTTAATAAAGCGGCTAAGCTTAACCCGCTATAACCAGCTCCAATAACAATATCGTCCCATAAAGCATCATTATTCATGGACTCATCATATCCTAACTAGGCCAACTCGTCCCTGGCCGTCCAACATTTGGGAAGTCTTACTGGGCGTGATATATTTTAGATATGACGAATCCAATTCGAAAATTCTTTGATCCGGCGACTTTACCACAAGCCAAGCTGGTCAAAGTTCCCATCGACTATTTTATGATGGTTCGTCGTAAGCTTCAGATTGATTTTTCTTTTCCTGAGGATGAGAAAAAGTCTTTCCCCTGGAACTTTAATGGTGTGGATAAAGTTTTGGCAGAATATAAAGCCCGCGGCGGAAAGAATGTTATGGTCGATTTCGCAGAGTACGAGCTTAAAATTAAGACCTTGGCCAAGTCATAATTTTAATTCAGACTTCACGCATCGGATGAGCTTTTTAGCATCATTCTCATCAATTCTTTGCCTACAATCATGCAGAACATTTTGTGAATAAGCGGTGCAATCAGCTTCATCTGAAAATCGAGAGTCTTTACGATTGAGCATACAGAAATAAGAAAGATTCTGAGATAACTCTCTTTCCATGGCTTCTTTTTGCTCAGCACTCAGCACCGGCTTTGGTCTTGGCGTTGCTCTGACTCTTGGACGAGGTTCTTCGTAGCGTTTAGGCCTAACAACTCTTGGACGGGTACTTGGTAGATCAGGATTACCTTTGGCCCGAAGTTGGCGGTAATAATCGAGCACCCGTGTTCTCTCGATTTCATCGAATGCACTTTCTGTCGCATCAGAATAACTGGGATCTACTTTAGGTTTTTCTGCGCTAGAGCAGGAGACCAGAAGTAAGAGACTAAAAGTCGCTAACCAAGTCAACCAGTTCTGGGGCATCAATGTAAGGGTTTCTATTTTTTTGTGCTTCATAGACTTTTTCATGACGGGTTCTTTCGGCTTCATCGACTGGATCTTGATTATGCCAGCGCTTTAGAAACTCTTCTTCAAGTGGTCCAATTGGGTGATTGTAACGAGTCGAGAAGTAAAAAAGTGCTCTGGCCACATCACCTTTATGGTTTTCAGGTGGCTCGAAAGCGGTCTCACTTGAGCCATATGCTTGGCCTCTGTGAGAAGTCGTACATTCTTCATTGATTACGTCACCATCAACTTCAGCGAAAATGAGATTGCCACGAGAACTATTGGCGCGAGAATTAGAAGGGTAGAGGTGGTGAAGATCAGTAAGCTGAGCATTTTTACTTTCGTTGGGATTAAAGCGACTCTGTGGCCAAGTATGTTCGCAGTTCACTTTAGTATGATCCGGAATGCGACCGCGACCAACACCATCTTCTTCAGTAACAGTTTGTCCGCAATAGACTTCTTCGATGTAGTGGCCTTGTGAATTTGATCTCAAATGAATTTGACCAAAAAGAATCTCGCGTGCTTGGCGATAAGAATAGTTTGTAATCTGTTGTTCGCATTCTTTATCGCTTGGGCAAGAGTTGGCGATGAGGTCTCTGCTAGAAGTTTTAATATGAGTTTTTGCTAGGATGGCATTAAGCGCTTTTTTTAAGGCCGCGTCTTTTAAGGTGTTTTGGTCGATCTTGTAAACGAAGTCTTGAGGATAGTAAGAAGGCAGTTGTGTGTAACTTGCAAAAGCGCTAGTTACGAAAGCCATAATGGCGAATATGGAGCTAAATCTTATTAGCTTTGTCATGCTGACTCCTTCCCTGGGTCAATTATGAATAAATGCTAGCACGCGAGAATCATATGGCCAATGATTCTTATGATTAAGATTGAGTTAGTTGATCTTTTTTATAAATTAAAATGAGCTGATGAGAAGACCGATACTCGTGATCCCCAGCGATAAAAATGTCAGTATCATTCCACTAAAGCGAGGAATGCTTGTTCCGCTACTTATGGTGAGACCGATAGCGTGTAGGCATCGACCGATCAGCAATGACGCGCCAGCAATATGAACGAGATTATTACTTGCTCCTGAAATCTCAAACAGTGCCAAAAGTAAGAGTATCAGAGCAGTATACTCGGAGAAGTTTCCATGAATTCTCACGGCGCGATCAAGTGGCTTGTGACCGCCACCAAGACCAACTCTGAACTTCCAGCGATAGCGAATAACATTAAAAGAAAGCAGCATGAAAACAAGTCCAAGACACGCAGCGTAGATAGAAGTGATCCCTAGAATGTTGAGCATTTCCATGGCCGTTCCTTTTAAGTTAAGATTATTGCTTATCTAATGATCGGAGGAAATGCACATGGGAGTCAACCCAAGTTTAAGCGCTCGAATTTCTGGTGTAGGAGCATTCGTTCCTCCAAAAGTGATGACGAATCACGATCTAGAAAAGTTGATGGATACTTCCGATGAATGGATTGTACAAAGAACAGGTATTAAAGAGCGCCGCTGGGTTGAACAAAATGTTTCAACCACAGACCTAGGCTTTGAAGCGGCCAAAGCCGCCATCGCTGATGCCGGTCTTAAGAAAGAAGATATCGATATGATTATCTTCGCTACTTTATCACCGGATCACGACTTTCCAGGCAACGCCTGTTTTTTACAGGATAAACTTGGACTCGCTGGTATCGCCGCGCTTGATATTCGCCAACAGTGCAGTGGCTTCATTTACGGATTATCGATTGCAGATAAATTTATTTGCAGTGGTTCACACAAAAATATTTTATTAGTTGGTGGAGAAGTTCATTCCAAGGGTCTTGATCGTTCACCTAAAGGGCGCGCAGTCTCCGTTCTCTTTGGTGATGGCGCTGGCGCAGTCGTCGTCTCGGCCACAGAAGTAAAAGACCCTAAAAAAGATGGTCATATCATTGCCACCAACCTTCATGCCGATGGAGCCTATGCAAAAGAGCTTTGGCTTCCGGCCCCGGGCACAGGTTTTGATGATCCCGATCGTATGTCGATGAAGATGTTTGAAGAGGATATGCACTACCCACAGATGAACGGCAAAACGGTTTTCGTTCACGCGGTTAAACGTATGTGTGAAACGCTAGTTCACTCAGTGACGTCTTCAGGCTTTTCTATGCAAGACGTTGATCTCTTCTTATTTCACCAAGCCAATATGCGCATTAATGATAAAGTCGGTGAGGTTCTAGAAATCCCCGCTGAAAAAGTTTTTAATACGATTCAAAAGTATGGCAATACCACTGCTGCGACGATTCCACTTGGAATGAGTGACGCCGTTAAAGCTGGCAAACTTAAGCGTGGAATGTTGGTGGCCAGTGCGGCCTTTGGCTCAGGCTTTACTTGGGCGTCTGGGGTTTGGAGATATTAATGAAATTAGCGCTCGCATTATGTCTAAGTACAATCTTCATCGGCTGCGTCCCAGATAAGGAAACATCTGGGCTGGCTTATTATGAAGTCGAGGCGAGTGCTTATGAAAAGTTTGTTAACTCGAAGCCCATGCCAAGTGAGCCAGACTTGGCGCTTGATAAATCAATCGTCAATGCCGAGTATCCAATTGAGGTAGCACTGTATAATGACGGAAAATTTTATTACAACCTACCAACGCTTGGAGATGGCACCGGTTCGTGGACCAGAGATGGTGGTAGGCTGAAGCTTTTTTCTTCGAGAACTCTTTTTGATATGTATATCGATATCTACGCCGCTGATCCCAAGGCCCAAAATCTTATCTTAAAGTTTCGCGATCGCCACGGGCCTCAGATTGTAAAAATGGATAATGAGAACTTATAGGTTTTTCTTTTTATTCTTTTTTTTCTGATAACCCTTATAGAGGGCGGGATACCAAATCAAACTAAAGATGCTAAAAATGGTAGGTAAAAACCACATCTGCCAATAGGTATTAATCCTATGCCTGGCTTTATCACTTTGATGAATGAGAACGGGGACACTCGATCCGATCATATCTTTACACTGAAATAAAAATTTAGGCTGACCAATACTTCCTTCGACTTTCACTCCTGTGTCAGTCATTGCAACCGGCACACCTCGAGCGTTCACTTTACCTGTTGAGCTTCGCTTGGAGATGCATTTCTCAACTATTGCTTGGTCTTTAACGACATTTTCTAGCGCACTCAGAGAATCGTGCATGAAATAGATCATCCCGCCAATGGGGGCAAGTAAAAGAAGGGCTACAAAAAGCGAGCCAATGAAATATCCAACAATCTTGGCCATCAAAACTTAAAAGAACTTCTTCTCAGCATAATCAAAAATGTTTTGGCGAAGCTGTAGAACATTATCATGACCTAGATGTCTGATTAGACTTGGGTTTGCAGGAACGTGCTCATAAAGAAGTTGTTCCATTCCAAATTGAATCGTCTTCATGCCGACATAGAGTCCGCAGAAGAAGTCGTACTCTTTATTAATCCATGGCTCAAGTAGCTCATTGACGTCTTTGTGGTTTTCACAAAAAGCGCAGCCCTTACATGTTCCGTTGTTAAGAACGTATTGCACATGATGGTGAGCCTGAATGGCTATGACTCGCTCGCGAGCTTCCATGTCAGCAGCAAACTCTTCAATCAATCGTGCAGCAGCATCGGGGTTTTGCTTAACCGCGACTAAAATCGTTTCATAAAAAGTGGCGTAGAGCGATGTGAAGACGATATCTTCAAGGAAATAGCTCATCAAAACTTCTTCCGTATTGGCCGAAAGTTCTAATTGCTCAAGAGCTTCAAGTCCAAGTTCGAAAGGGGCGTCAGGGGCATCGCCCTTAGAAAGAAACGCTTTGAAAAGTTGTTCAACACCAGCATCTTCGTGGGTGCTAAAAAATGTTTTTTCCGAAACTTCCATGCTTCCTCCAAACACAACCATGTGTTTTCTAGATCTTATCAGCTTTATGCACAAAGAAGCAAAAAAATTCGTTTAAGGTGCGGGGTTAGGATTGTTGCTTGCGATCAGTTCAATTTCTTCAAGCACTTGTGCTGAAAGCTTGACCTCATCACTCGACAAATTTTCCTTTAACTGTTCGAGAGTAGTAGCGCCGATAATTGTACTCGTCGTAAAATGTCTCGATGTCACAAACGCCAGGGCCATTTGCGCAGGAGTGAGTCCGTGGTCTTTGGCGAGAGTGTTATAAGCTTTGGCGGCTTGAGTGGCCTTCGCATTATTATAACGAGTGAAGCGATCAAATAGAGTCAGCCTAGCATTTTGTGGCTTGGCCCCATCATCATATTTTCCCGTCAGCATTCCAAAAGCGAGGGGAGAGTAAGGCAGCAAGCCAATATTTTCTCGAAAGCTAAACTCGGCAAGGCCAACTTCGTATAAACGATTTAAAAGAGAATAAGGATTTTGAATACTCACCGGCCTTGGTCCAACTCCGGCATCGGCGTGTTTTAGCCATTCGTGAACACCCCAAGGAGTTTCATTAGATAATCCGATTTCGCGAATCTTCCCCTCTTTCACTAAATCAGCGAGCACACTTAATGTCTCGAGCACAGGTGTTGATTGCTCTTGTCCTTCAGGGGGAGCAAAGCCTCGTTTACCAAAAAAGTTGGTATGACGATCAGGCCAATGAACTTGGTAGAGATCCACGTAATCAGTTTGTAGACGCTTGAGTGAATCTTCGAGAGCTTGCCTGACTTGAACTTTGGTGAGGCGTGGGCCGCCGCGAATCCATTCAAAGCCAGGGCCAACAACTTTTGTCGCGAGAATAATTTGATCACGATTACTATGAAGTTTTTTCCAGTGTCCGATAATCTCTTCGGTTTTGTGACAAGTCTCTTTCATTGGAGGAACAGGATACATTTCAGCCGTATCGATGAAGTTAACTCTATAATCAATGGCCATATCTAGCTGAGCATGGGCTTCACTTAATGTGTTTTGTTCACCCCAAGTCATTGTGCCCAGACAGATCTTACTTACTTTTATGTCGCTGTGACCTAGTTGGCGCACTTCCATGACAACCTCAATTTCAATGATTTTTTATTTGCGAATGAAATCTTCAATATCACAATTCGTTCGCAGTTTTATTTCATGGAATAATTTCCACAAAATATATCCAACCACGGCCATCATTGGAATGGTAATGGCGGGAAA
>PBCC01000002.1 GCA_002716825.1 Halobacteriovorax sp.
GCTCCTGTTTGCGAGTTGATCACCTGACGAACACTGCCTAGATGATCACTGATAATAGTATAGCGTATTTCGTCTTTTATCGCATAATCGGGGACATGGGACTTCGTGCCATAGAAGAAGAATGTCGGACTTGCAGCGCCACTGGTATCATAATCAATCTGAGCCACAGGATTGAGCTGATCTTGATAAAACCAGGTGGTCTTTAGTACGCCATCTACTTTTTTACCGACACGACGGTTGCGTCCGTCGATCAGGTATTCAATTACGCGTCCGTCTGAAAGTTCAGCTTTTTTGAGGTTCGAAAGACCGTCGTAGCTTAATTTTAGCTCATCGCCACTTGAGATCTCTGTTTTACCTGCAAGAGCGCCATTGGCGTCATAGCTAAAACTAAATTTGCCATCGCTAAGGAGTCGGTCTTGAGCGTCGTAGGTAGCTGGTAACTGTAATGCCAAGCTAGTTAGGCGATTTCCACGAATATCGTAATTATAGCTCGCTACAATAGCGCCATCTTTTTCAACTTGAATCAATTGTCCCTTTAGGTCATAGGAGTAATTGTATTCAGAAGTTCCAAAACTGTCGGTCTCTGATTTTTTAACAATTCTTCCTAATCCATCGCGCTCAAGAATTTCTTCACTGAAGGTCAAGCCTGAGGCAGAGTTAGCGTTAAGACTCAGAAGCTCTCCGTACTCATTATATGCCCAGTTTTGGGAAACTTGATCTAGGTTTACGCTACTCACACGTCCACTAGCACTTTCACGCTGGATTGTTTGAGCTCCAAGTCCGATGAGAATATTATCCCTATCATAACTCATTGATGCCGTCGCACTTTTATTTGCGGCATCGATCTTCAGCGCCGTCGGGCGGAGGAAGTCATCAAATGTCCACGATAGTTTTCCGTGCTCCACCCCGTTGATACTCATTATTTCATCAGACTTTAAATCCCCTAGGTATGCATATTCTAGAGCGATGGTGTCGCTTGCTTGTTCATTCATAATGATATTTGTCGGTAGACCTGTATCCTCGTGGTCATGACCAAAGCTAGTTGAACGCAGGCGCCCATCAGCTAATGTATGTTTTATTGTTTTGACTGTATCAATTGCTTTTGGATTTCCAGCTATTTCGGCAATTCGCTCGTAGCTAACACTTTCTCCGGTTGGGTAGATGGACATTTCTAGTCGGCGGTCTTTATCAAAAAGAGTCTGGACATTAGTATTTTGACCGATCGCTGGCGGAGCATAAACTTCTTCCATATCTAGGACGTCGAAGTAGAATTGATGTAGTCGGCCACCGGGAAGTTGTATCGATGTGCGGTTTCCTGCTGAGTCGTAGCTGTAGCGAGTTTGATCTCCGGCTGGATCTTGTTCAAAAATGAGGCGATCGGCATCATCCCAGTCATAAAGCCAAACCTGGCCAATAGCATCGATAGTACGAATCACTCTACCTCGTTGATCGTATTCAAACGAAGTTAAGCGATCTCCTTGAAGCATATTATCAATCTTACCAATTGAATTATAACTCATCTCTACTTTAGCGACTCCTGGAGAATTGGTCGAGATTTCGCGGCCTTTGTCATCAAACTCTAGAACAGAAATTCGGTTTTCTGCTGAAGTTTTAGTAAGACTTTTAGTCAGTACTTCGTAGCGCTCGCTCCAATTTTGTTCAAGCTGAGTAAAGGCTCCGCTTTTAGTAAAAAATTTATTTTTTGCAATAACTTCTTCACCATCTAACTCAAGCTGACGATTCTCCAGAAATGTGTAGCCTAAAACTGGCTGGACAGTATCGTTGATCTCCACAACTCGTGAACTTTTATAACTACTGTTATATTCGCTATGAGGGTCGAGTGAGTAGCGCTCACTCATTGATCGTCGCGGTTCACGTGTGTAGACAGTATCTCGATAGTGCGTTGTTAATGTGGGTGTAGTACGATTCGCCTTTGTATCTGCGACAACATGACCTTCATCTTGGAAGTTAGACTCGTAGCTTTGAATAACTCCCTCTGTCGAAGAAAATGTATAGGCAAATCGGTTTGCATCATCCTGTTCTTTTACTAAAGTGGCCCTTCCACCTTTGGCATTCGTATCAGCGACTAAGTCGAATTGTTCATTGTATTCGAAAATCGATGCAAGCCCTCTTGGATTGGTAAACGTCTCTAAAAGCTCGCTTGACCCATAGCCAAGTGACCAAGTGTTTGCTGCAGGATTAGAAACAGCAACAACTTGACCATTTTACACAGATAGTTCGGTTCTTTGACCCAGTGGCGCAATAATGGCGGTTGGCTGGCCATCATTATCTCTTTCAACGGTGGTTATTAATCCATTTCGATCTTTGGCGCTTATAATATCGCCCTGTAAATTGTAGGTGAACTCCCACTTAAGCGCCTCAGTCATCATATCGAGCGTTCTTAAGTGACGACCCTTCTTGTCGAAAAGATATATTTCTCCGCGAGAGCTATCGGCCACACGATGTTCATTGACTAGCGTCTGATTTTCAGGACGTGGTAGATTAAAAACAAAAGACTTATTGCCATTCCAAGTTGTAACTAAAATATTTCCATCATCAAGTTCAATAAGACTTTCCATTGACCAAGGGATACGTAGGTCAGCACCATCAACAGGACTTGTGAAATTTTGGTTTGTAGGTATTTCTCCGCCACCTACTAAAGTTTCTATTTCTCCAGTCGGCATGCGCCTTACAACCGCGCCACTAACTCCTTGAGAGAAGTCAAAGTTCGTGTGAAAAGAAGAAGTTGTTAAAATACTGCCGTCATCAAGCAATAGCTGAACATATCCATCAACAGTAACATCTTCCATAAAGCGACGAGGAGGCTCAATACCACACGGTTGGTTGAAGGCACAAAATGGGTTCGTTCCAATGCGAGAGAGGTATCCAGAAACACCATCGGGTCGAACATAGCCTAAGTGCATCCACGCAACTCCTGGTCCATTTGGATTTAGAGAGTCTAGGCCATTTCCATAATAAAGCGTTCCAGTTGCTTTATCCATGTTGATATTCTCAAGATATTTAGGCATGAAAAATGGATTGTACCAATAGCCACGAAGCTTATATTCGTCTGCGCAGGGATTGAGCATATAAACGCCGCTATAGGTTGAAATATAGACCCATCCTTGTTGACCTAGAGTGAAGGAATAGAATGGAAAGTCAGCTTCATAGGCTTCTTGATCAATATAGTCGTAGAACGTGTCATCACTGACGACATTAGGATAAAGGCCAGTGCCGGCAATACGCTCTAGACTACCACTAGCTTCATTGAAGCGATAAAGAATATTGGCTCCAACATCATTGAAGTAGAGATTTCCTTTTTCATCAAACATCATCTTGTTGATGTAGACAAACTTGGTTAGATCCTTATCCGGATATCTCTGTGTTGGAATATCATTAGATGTTTCATAACAAGGAGCTCTACCTGCTACTCGGACAATATCGCCAGTAGCAGTCATTTTTTGGATACAGGTTCTATTGTAATTTCCTTGTTCATCAAAATACTTAGTGAAGTATATTTCTCCGGTTATAGGGTGCTTTGCTGTAGCTCCAAAAAATTTATCAAAGGGTTTTACGGTTACTTTGGATTTCTCGGCAATATTACTTTGGGTGCCGTTGCCATAGAAGATCCTACGCTGACCAGGATCATAAAAATGATGTTCACTCAAGAACATATTGCTGACAGGTTTATGAAACTGGTTGGAAAGGTAAACTCTAAAGTTTTTTGCAACTTCAAAGTCTGGCGCAGGAATTGTCTCGCCGGGCTGTAAGTCCTGCCAAGGAGTTGAACCAAAAGTGGCGAGATCGTTATACTCAAAATAGCGGTAGAAAGAATCATAAAGATAGGTAACCTCTATATCGACAGGCACATTACCAAATATGTTTTTTCCATACTTATTTTTCCCGTCCCAAACAATTTGATGTTTTAAGTTTGGCTGGGCCGGAAAATGATGTTCGAAGTTTTGCCCAGAAATGTTATAACGTAAACGGATAGACTTAGCATCGATCTCATCGCCAGAGAGGCTGATCTCATATTCTAGACCATTCTTGTTATTAGCATCGAACTTTGAGTTATAAAAAAGCTTTAGCTCAGTTCCAACCAAATCAATGACCTCTCCAAGTGAGCAATCTTGCAAGTTGATAATGGAGCCACAGGCTGAATTTCCAGAACCAGTATTATTATGACTACCAGTTCCTGAGACATCAGGGCTGTTCCCACTCGAGTTTGTTCCCTGACCGTAGTTAGCATCCACGTTTGAAAAATGGTAAAGCTCATAACGAGCAATAGAATCTCCTGCAATATAACGAGATGCTAGTAATTCGAGTTCATCAGTTGAAACACCATATTGAGCTAAAATGTCTTGATCATCGACAACGCCATCGCCGTTGGCGTCAATCTGTGCATAGCCGTTAACGACACCTAGGATATCAATGATATATCCATCCTTGCCGGGAATCCACGCTCCACATTTTTCATCATAGGTCGCGAGGGGAACCGCGCTACCAGCTGGGGCTGACAAAAAGTTATCAACATAATAAAAGACAGGTTTATTAAAAGTAACTGTTTCAGCTCCGATTGCGGCAGCTTCATCTACGTGAAAGTTAGCCGCTAAAGTATAAGCTGTTGCACTCGGAAGGTCGGCCGGCATTCTCTTTGGACCATCTTCACCCTGTGTAAACTCTGTTATACGAATTGATGTCAGAGGGAGCTGTTGCTCAGATCCATCTGGAAGAGTGGCAGTAGCCGTTGTTCCTGGGGCCGTAATGAGGATGTGTGTTCTATCACCTCTAGGATCGCTAACACTCTCGCCAACGGCAAGTTGAGCAATGGGACTTGCCATATTTATGGGTGTGACATTCTGGCTAAGCTTAACAAGTACAACATCCTCTTCTTGTTTGTAGCCACCGACCCCTACTGTGAAATCTCTTTGTGCGGGTATGTATCCCGCGTTTTGGTATTTTAAAGTGTAAGTACCAGCATTTAGTGCTAGATCAAACTTTCCATCTACTCTTGTAAAGGTATGACCAAAGTTTCCCTTCTGATTAAGCGAAACTTTAGTTCCGACAATAGGCTCGCCAGCCGTATCTAGTACTCGGCCTGTAACGATAGCGAGTTTATCTTCTTTAATTGTTCCGGGAGTTACTGTTTTTTGAATTGGGTTTGGGCCTGAATATAGAAAAGCTACAGTATCTTTAAACTCTGTTATTTCATTTTGCTTTGTTTCTGGCGCTAATAATACAGGGTCAGGAATGATAGGAGCTTTGCCTGTAAATGTTACGACTTCTTTTGATTGGGCGCCAAGCGTGTCAGTAGCAACAACAGTTAACGTAAGTGGACCAGGAATATCAACTTGAACGCTAAAGTTCGCCCCCTCAGCGTACTGCCCATTAGAAGCGCTCCAGCGAATTGATTGAAGGTTGTTCTCAGAGTCACTAACGTTAGCATTCGCACTCAGAACTACAGGAACGACCCCTTCGTATGAACTGAGTGAAATACTAATAGATGGAGCAGTATTTAATGGCGCGACCTCAACGGAAGTAGTGGCAGTACTTTGAAGACCATCATCATCTATCGCTACGAGTGCGATATTCTGATTCAAATCACTGCCCGCATCAAATATTATATTCTCACCTCTAAGGACTTTGTCCCCGTCATTTACAATCCAGAAAAAGTCTCGCAATGCTCCATCTAGATCGATAGTGCTGCTGGCAGTGCAATTAATAAGATAGTCAACATTTGGATTAACCTGAAAGCATGAAAGCCCAGCGATGGGAGCCAGTAAGCGATTCTTCCTGTCAATCTTAACAAGAATTATATCTCGCTCGCTAGTTTTCCATTTGTTATGTTTTTTATACTGAAGCTCAACTTTGATAGGCAGAGCCTTGCGATTATCTCCAGCTGAAACCTTTGAATAAAAATTACCTAGACTATCGATCTTTGCAGAGTGCCCCTGGACTAGAACTCTCGTGTTTGAATTAGGATCTGAGATTTTTCCGAATACATACACACCATTTTCATGAGCTGAGTCAAACCATTCCGGAGTATAGACAATCAACTTATCATTTTCTTCAAAACAGTTTTTAAAAATTTTCGGTTTATGGCCTTTATGCTTCCAACTTGCATGTGCAGAGCCTGCGAGCAAAAAACAAATAAGTAGTGAAAATATTCTATTCAGCATACGTTCCGCCAGATTATGTATTTATATTTACTGCCTAACTTCAACTTCAGTTTGGAAGACTGTCTCTTCATTCACGTCAATAAGGTCCCGTCGTTGTCTGATGAACTGCTTGCGATCATCCACAGCTCTCACTAGCGTTGGAGCTTCTTTAACCGCTGTATCAGGCGTGTCTTCTGTTGGAGCGGTTTGCCCAAATGCGAGTATTGGCAAGAACGAGATGGCTAGAAAAATATTTTTCACTTGATTGGCCTTGTCGATGTTTGAGTAAAACAATCATCGGCTAATCAAAATTAATTCAAGATATAAATTTTATTTTTTTTAGAGAATCTCTATATTTTCGACAACTAAACTTGGTTAAGAAAAACTTATAGTCCGACTGACGATTTTAAAATAACAAGGAGATACTTTGAAGTGCCTTTTCTTTTTGACAGAAATTATTAAAACAACGATTTTCCAATAAAAATAAGTTTTTACTAATTGAAAAAGCTTAAAAGTATAAGCGACCTTGAAACTCCATACGTGAAGCAAATACACTAAAATAAAGTTTAAATCTGTCGTGCTTTGAATCTAATCATTCCACCATGTCCCCGATTATGCGATAAAAGACGAAATACGCTATACTATTATCAGTGATCATCTAGGCAGTGTTCGTCAGGTGATCAACTCGCAAACAGGAGCCATCGTGCAGGCGCAAAGCTTTGATGCTTTTGGAAATATAGAAAATCAATCAGGCGATCTGCTTGTGCCGTTTGGTTTTGCTGGTGGACTAACTGATCAAGACACGGGATTGATTCGTTTTGGCGCGAGAGATTACGATCCGCAAAGCGCTCGTTGGACTTCAAAAGATCCAATTAAATTCAACGGGGACACTCTAAATATTTACAGGTATGTGAATAATGATCCGGTGAACAGACTCGACTCAAACGGTAAGTCTCCTGAATGGCTTGATGATGGAGTTTGCTCTATTACTGGTTACTGTGACCCTACTGATGCAGACTCTAATGACTGGTGGGACACTCTAATAGATATTTGGAATGATACGGCAACCGATGAAGGAGATGTGAATGCATGCGCAAGTTAGTAGATTAACAACGCCTATAGAGAAGAATGTAGATGCAGTTTAAAGATGTATTCTTACTATTTACGTCTTATGATAGTTTAGCTCGATACATTTCAAGTAGGAGCGAGAAGTATGACTTAATAATATATATTGCTTTTTTAATTCAAATCTCATTCCTTCCGTCAGTTCCATCTGGCTTTCACTCGCCTAATGTGGATGGCTGGACTGGTTTCTCTATAACAGTCATTTTTTCATTACTTTTTTACTCTATATTTTATTACAAATATTATTATAAAAAGACTGAAAACTACATTAGAGAAGTTGTAATTATTTCTGTTGTCGCCCGTCTTCATTCTTTCATTTTTCTAGCTTGTATGGGAGTTCTACAGACTGGAATCTGGGCATACTACAAGCTACCTAAGGCAGCGGGAATATCTATGCTGTATTTTTTATCATATTATATTTTATTTGCTGTAATTATGATGCTTTCAAAACGAAAAACACTACTTTTAAAGAAACACCGCTGAACTCAGTATGGCTTAATAGAAGTAGACATTGTTTGAGCCACAGCTCTTTGAAAAAGGCATTGTAATCTCTAGCTACAGCACTAACTTTTAATATAAAGTAGATATAATTGTGGAAGGGCTCCATGAAGTATACCGTTTGCATTTCATTAATTGTACTATGTCTAGTAATGATTCTCCGTACTATAAAGAAATTACGTGAAGAGTATAAAAATGGCTCTACGCTCGAAAGCCTGCTGGTCAGGGAATTTTTTGTTGGCCCACTAGGATTATATTTTTTAGTTGGGGTCGTTAGTTTCATTGTTTTATTTAAAGAAAGTAGTGCTTTGTAATTAAAAACTAGATAAAGCTAGTGCCATGCTCTTTTCGTTTCGCAGCAGTAAAACTACTCATTAGAGTTTATGGTTTCACATGCGCATAGCATTCTAACCTCATCACAGAGTACCAAATGTTATTAGCTCTAGTTCTTTCTTTGCTGTTGTCGTGTTCAAAACAAGAAAGCTTGCAATCCATTATTAAAGATGGATCGAAGGCATGCCAGCGGGATAACCTTTCAAAGCGCTGCCAGAACTTAAAGAGTAAGCTCGCACTACTAAAACCTACTACAGGAGAATGGGATTTCATATTAGAGGAATGTGAGAAAGAAAATAGGTTCATGTGCGCACTTGCAGCTTACTACTATCGAGAAGAGCAGAATATTGAAAAGGCGAAGCGATTCGCAATCAAGGCCTGTCGTATGGGAGATGTGAATGCCTGTATTACGGGCTGGGATCTCTCTGAAGAATCTAGAGATAAGTATGAGTATTCGGATTTGGCATGTGAACTTGGGGATTCAAAGTCGTGCTCAGATAAGGTTATTCGATTAATTGAACTAGACCGGGAATCTGAGGCGATGGAGTTAGGAGTTAAGCTATGCCTAAGCGGTAGTGGTATAGATTGTTATAATATTGCTTGTTTAAATTCTAGAAGTGGTAATATCGCAAATGCCAAAATGTATCTAAAGAAGGCAACTCATTTTGGCTTTAAAGAATGGGAACATTTTAGCAATGATCCAGACTTAAAGAATCTTAAAAAAGAATTAAATTGGGAACAGTTTGAAAAAGAGTTAGGTAAAGACTTTTAAACTTAGTCGCGATCTAATCTTACCGCTCACACTGTGAAATCCACTCACCATTGAGATAGTGAGCGTAACCCCAAAACCACAAAATCTCATCCGATAGAGAGTCAATGATCACTTCATTGGGATAAACTTCAGGGATGACTCCGTTAATGGAGTAGCACCAGCCGTAGGATTTCATTTCTAGATCACTCACAACAACTAAGGCATCAAGCCCTACGGGGGAGTTTAGGATTGAGTTAAAACCTAGCTCACTCCCAAGGTAGGGGATCTGATAGTCATTGAACATCTCAAGTGTGACTTCGCCGAGGGATGAACCAAGATGTTTTTCGCTCAAAGGGTAGTTAAATGCAGAAGTACCATCGTGGGAGACGATGCTGATCTTGGCAGATGCTGAGAATGAAATGATAAAAATGAGGAGAGTTAAATATTTCAAAAGCCACCTAAAAATAAAACAACTAAACCGATCAAGGCGGGTAGTGCTTGAACGAAGAAGATTTTTTTATCAACGCTGAAGGCTCCGTAGCATCCGGCGGCAACGACACAACCTAAAAAGAAAACCTTAAGCTGAAAAGCAAGCTCTGGATTGTCGGCCACCAGTGACCATATCAGGCCGGCGACTAAAAAGCCGTTATACAAGCCTTGATTGGCAGCTAAAACCTTAGTGGCCTCGGCCTGTTCTTTTGATTGGCCGAAGACTTTTCGCCCCAGTGGCTTAGTCCAAAGAAACATTTCGAGTAATAAAAAATATGAATGTAAAAAGGCGACCAGTCCTACAAAAATATTGACCGTCATTACATTCTCGCCGGTGCGCTAATACCAAGGGCATTGAGTCCGCGCTCAAGAGTTTTTCCAGTCGCTGCTGCAAGGGCCAGACGCGCCTGCTTAAGTTCTTCACTATCGGCCTTTGCAATCGGGCATTCGACATAAAAACTATTAAAGAGCTTGGCCAGTTCATACAAATAACTGCACAGACCAATCGTCTTAAGATCACTCCAGCCTTTTTCAATCACATCGTTATAGCGTGAAAGCTTAGAGGCCAGTGCCAATTCAGAATTGTTTTTAAGACATTCAAAATTGGCAGCGCTACTTACTGGTCCGAGTTTTTCAACCAGTGATCTAATTCTAGCGTTGGCGTACTGGAGGTAAGGGCCAGTTTCGCCGTCAAGCTTTAGCCATTCATCCATATCGAATACAATCTTGCGATTATTATCAACGCGAACCATGCCGTAGATAATTGCACCACCAGCGACCGCATGCGCTGTTTCCTTAATTTCATCATCACTCCACTGTCCGCGATACTTTTCCAGATAATCGGTAGTGATTCTGGCTTCCATTTGTTCAACGAGATCCATTAACGGTACGATATTGCCCTTACGAGAACTCATGGCACCGTCGGGTAACTCGACAACATCATAGGCCAGGTGGAAACAATCTTTTGCCTGCTCAAAACCGATTTTTTCAAGCACTTTGAAAACTTGCTTGAAGTGGTGAGCTTGGCGATTATCAACGATATAAACTGATTTCTTTACTTTAAATTCTTCAAACTTAACTTTAGCGAGCTGCACATCTTTAGTGGCGTACAGGCCATTGCCATCGCTTTTAACCAACAGACAAAAACCGAGCTTATCATCACTCAGGTCCATGCCGATTGCGCCTTGGTCTTTGACCAGTTTTCCCTGCTCAAAAAGCTCGTGCACAAACTTCAAAGACGGGGCATCAACTTCACTTTCAAAAAACCAGCGATCAAACTTCACTCCGGCCCAGGCATAAGCCTTTTCCATAAGCTTGAGCGACCACTGTCTGGTTTCGCGCCAAAGATCGTAGTATTCACCTGAGCCAGCTTCTAATTGTTTTAAAATAGCTGTGAGCTGCTTTCTGTTTTCATCTTCTTTATCGCTGCCCAGTTCATCATCGAGCTTGTGGGTGGCCAAAGTATAGATTGACCCAAGCCATGCGCCTTTTGCTTCGGCTGAACCTTCTGGCCACGCTCTGGTGTAATGATTTTTTAAATACCACAAGCATTTGGCCACGTGAGTTCCCACGTCGCCCGGGTAGGTGACAGAGATAATATCGGCGTCGATGGAGCGACCCATTTTAATTAGGGCATTACCAAGACATAGATTTCTCATATGTCCCACGTGTAAAACTTTATGCGTATTTGGCTGCGAATATTCGATCATGGTTTTTGGCTTTTCGCTCAAAATGTCGCGCCCAAAAAAACTCTCATCCAAAATACTTTTGATAACTAAATCACCATAAGCTTTTGGGTTAATAATAAAATTGAGATACGGCCCAGCGGCTTGTACTTTTTCCACCACATCATCAGTTTTAATATGAGCGGCAAGCTCAGTGGCAATCATAGGCGGGGCTTTCTTCATGTCTTTGGCCAAGCGAAAACAACCAAAAGCGAAATGTCCCATTTCAAATTGAGGTGGCTCGACGATGGCACTATAGGCGGCTTCAGTAGTGAGTTGTGCGCCTAGAGTTTTAGCAGAATCTACGACGCACTTAGCTAGTTCAAGAAGTAGGTGATTGTGAGTTTTCATATGCTACAATTAACACGGAGCAAACCGCATGAGAATGATGTTCTTAATATTATCGCTACTTTTATCGCAAGTTTCACTGGCGCAGATTGATATATCGACCGAAAGAGAGAAACGCGAAAGGGAAAAAGCCGCCAAAGATGATGGTGTGCCCGATGATTTCTTAAAAGGCACAGGGATTCGCCTGTCACCGCGCTATTTTAAAGGCGAAGTGCTGGTTTATGATTGCCGCGATCGCCACTTCGTCTGCACCAGTATGGAATCGGCCACGGAATGTCGTGAGGAGCGCGATCGCTTCTTGGCCAAGGATCGTTTTGAGCTGCCATGTGCGCCGATTAAGCGCTTTAACAACCACGAAACCTGCGCCGAAGAACAGTACAAACGTGTGCACGATATTCCAGATAAGCGCTGGTGTTATAACGAGAAAAAACTCAGATTTTAGATTTTTCGAAACATCAATAAATGCGGCCCAATCTCAGGCACATCGAATTGCTCGCCGTGAGTGGTAAAGCCGGTTTTCTCATAGAAACCCTGGGCCGAAATACGGGCATTACACCATACCAATGAACAGAAATTTTGCTTAATCAACGGGAAAGCGGTTCTTAGTAGGGCGCGCGAGAGACCGCTGCCGCGATGTTCTTCATAGGTCGCCATGCCACGCAGACGGTATTGATCTTCATCTTCAAAAGCTGGGTTTCTTTCGTAATAAAACGAAGCCACACTGACGAGCTTATTATCGACGAAGGCACCGAGGTGGAAGGTCTGATCGGCGTCATCGCCTTTGAAATGACATTCTTCAAGCGAGCGACCTGGGCGCAAAACTTTTTGTCTTAGCGCGTAGGTGTCTTTGGTACCTATTTGAAGAACTTTCACTAACTATTCCTAATTTTTTGGGTGGCGCGATTATGCCCGGCCTCGCGCCATTTGTCACAATTTACTTGAAAACCTAAATATCCGCTCCATGGCAGCCTTACCTAGGTTTTTAGAGAAAAAAGCGAAGACACCATCAGGGATACCCGAATCAGGGCCGATCCACTTGGCCGTGCCGTAGAAAAAACAGCCTCGCGCCTGCTCTTTTACTTCAATTGTTCCGACGAGACCGCGCAGAAATCCTTTCTCAAAAGTAAAAGTATAGAGCCCAGGACTCTCGATTCTTGGCAGTTTGAAACTTAAAAGCATGTCGTAGGGTAGGAGCATGGAACTGAAGTCAAAAAAGACTGTTTGTGAACTTTCGTCGTACTTACTGCTTTTAACAAAGTCGATAAATTCAGAATATTTTTCGTAACGACTAATTTTTTTTAAGGCGAAATCACATTTTTTTGGGTGCAATCCATAAATTTTATAGTCGAGAGATTGTGACTTTGGGCCGATGCCTTCTCCCGTCTCAACATCACTATAAGCAAGTATGTGGCCACCTTTAAGCTTTTTCCACATAGCAGAATCCGGCTCGGCGCAAAGCAGCGAGAGTGAAAATCCGAGCATCAATAAAAAAATAATATGGCGCATCGTTCCTTTTCGAGGCTCCTAAGGCCCTTTAACCTAAAAAACGCGTAACTAAAATCAAACACTTTGGCACGCTACCAGCGTAGCCTAATCTTAGGACATGAATCAATGGCCGATGTAGGAACAGTGAAACGCCGCGGAAAAACAAAAGACGCGGAAATCGAGAGTAAAGACCAGCGCTGGCACGTGCGCAATCGTCTGACTTTAGTCTTTGGATCAAATGATATCGAAGACCTAGAGACATACGTTTACACCGATGATGGTGTTGAGTTTAAGACCGTCCCTTTCCATCAAGCGAAATCTAAAGCGATTGAAGAGCTTTTAGATAATTGTATTGATGAGTATTACCGCGGGCACGTGAGTGAAATTCATACAACTTTATCAAGTGACGGAAAGACAGTTGTCGTTCGCGATAACGGTATTGGTTTTCCACTTAATAAAGTCGAGCAGGTTTATACCGAGTTTAGAACCGGTTCGAAGTTTAAAGACGAAGAAGTCGATGAGAAGGGTTTCTTACACAGAACTCTGGGACAAAACGGTCTTGGTGCAGCTGCTACATGCTTAACTTCAGATCTCTTTAAAGTGACGGTGAAGCACTATAATTCGAAAAAAGAGCAGACTTATACGTTTACAGACGGCGCGCTCAAAACATCGAAGACAAAACCTAAAGCTTTCAAAGGCGCCTCAGGTGTCCAAGTTGAAATTCAGCTTTCAAAAGAAGTTTATAAAAACAACGTGGTTAATGCTGAGCTTTTAAGAAAGCGTATTATCGATCTTGCCTATAACAATCCAGGACTAACTTTTACTTTTAATAAAGAAAAGTTCCTGTTTAAAAAAGGCGTTTTGGAGCTGTGTGAGCGCGTTGATAAGGTCAATGCCCAGCTGCTTGGTGAAGATGCTTATGTCTACGAAGGCACAAATATCAAAGGCAAGAAGGTTAAAGGAAAGATCGATCTGACTGTCGCCGTTGCCGTTGATCCCGACTCAGATGAGCGCGAGCGCTTTATTTCTTTTGTAAATTCAACGCCTACTTACGACGGTGGCTTTCACCACGATAAAGTGAAGCGTCTTTTCATCAATATGATTAAAGAAAAGCTTGAGCGCGTGGCTAAGAAAGAAAAGATTTCTTTTGTCGATAACGACATTCTAGCTGGTGCTACTTTTGTGATTGGGCTCACCATGCCTAATCCTCGTTTTGAATCACAAACCAAGCGTAAGCTTGTGCGCGATTTGAATCTTGAAAAATGTCTTGAAGGCTTTATGAGCAAGAGCATGGATAAATACATGCGAAAAAACAAAGACATGATGGAAGCGTTCGTCGAGCGAGCTAAGTCGCGTACCAAGTATCAGGTGCTCAAGGAAGCTTCGAAAAAAGGTAAGAAACTAAAGAAACAAAAAGTTGAAAAACTTCTCGATGCCAACGAGCGAAAAGACCGTAGCAAATGTACGTTGTTCATCTGCGAAGGGGATTCGGCCATTGGTGGACTTCGTTCTGCTAGAAATAAGCTTTATCAGGGGGGCATTGCTCTTCGTGGTAAACCGATGAACGTGTCTCAATCGACAATTTCCGATATTCTTGAAAACCAAGAATTTATGGATATTACAGCGTCAGTTGGTCTGACGATTGGTCAACCGGCCGATCCTAAAGACCTGCGCTATTCTCAAATTGTATTCCTGGCCGACTCGGATGTTGACGGCGGACATATCAACACGCTTTTAACCAATTTCTTCTACCATTTTTGGCCAGAGCTCTTCGAACAGGGTGCGATTCAATTAGCAAAAGCCCCACTTTTCGAAGTTGTGACTGATAAGGCCACTGTTTACGCTGAGACTCCGGATGAGCTGGATTCGATGAAGAAAAAAGGCGTGAAGATTAAAGAAATCCACCGCAACAAAGGTCTAGGGGAGATGTCACCAGAAGCTTGGAAACACTTGCTTCAACGTGAAAACTTCACTCGCATTGAAGTAGTTGATAAGAAAAATGCTCGTCATATGCTCAATGTTTGCTTTGGCAAAGACTCAAATCTTAGAAAAGATTTGTTGATGGATAGTTCAAGCTCTAGAAGTAGTGAGCAAGTTTCTGTTTTCTCTACGGCCGGTGGAGAACGCAAGGCTAGAAAAGCGCCAAGTAAAACGGGTAAGAAAGTCGCTAAAAAAGCTGCGGCTAAGAAAGCTGTTAGTAAGAAAAAAGTAACAAAAAAGAAAGTAGCTAAAAAAGCTAAGTAAAAGGTAGATGATGGATAATTTCCTACACTCAATGGAATCAATTCCCTTAACTGACATCGTTAAGGAAGAGTATCGTAACTATCAGATCTATACGTTAATGGATCGTGCTATTCCTTACCTACAAGACGGACTTAAGCCGGGCCAAAGACGAATTCTCTACACACTGTGGAGAAATCAATCAAAAGGTCTGACCAAAGTTAGTTCGGCCACAGGTTTAGTTTTAACACTTCATCCGCACGGACCTGCTTCGATTGAAAGTGCCATCGTCAATATGGCCCAGGACTATACGTTCTCGAATAACTATCCGTTGATTGATAAGAAAGGTTATTTCGGAGAACGAATGGAAACCGCACCTGCGTCCGGTCGTTATATTGAGTGTAAACTTGGTAAAGTCGCCGACTTTTTGCTCTTTGATGATATGAACCAAGTTGAGATGATTCCTAACTATGATGAAACTGTGATGGAGCCGGTGGCGATGTTGCCGAAACTTCCAATCATGCTTCTCAATGGTGCCGAGGGAATTGGAACTGGATTTAGCTCTGTTATTCCAAGTTTTCACCACAAAGATATTTGTGCTTCACTTCAGTCGTACCTTGAAACAGGTAAGACGAAGAAACTTAAGCCCTATGTTCACACCTACAGCGAAAAGATTGATGTGGATAAAAGAGGCCGCATGGTCTTTTCCATGCGCTTTGAAGAAATTGGTGGCTCCATTTATATCACCGAACTTCCACGTGGCTATGATGCACAAAAAATCTATCGTCATCTAACCAAGCATATCGATAGCGATTATCTTAAAGATTTTATCGACAGCTCCGTTTCAAACGAAATCAAGATCGAATTGATTTTCAAGCGCGGTCAACAGCCTTCGATTGATGAAGTTCGTGAAAAAATCGGGACTCAGTCCTCGATGGTGCCAAATTACACCCTGATTTCTGAGCGTGGGGTAAGAATTTTCACTGCTCCTGAGGAAATTGTTGAAATTTTTGCCGAGCAAAGACTGGTTGTGGTCCGTCGACGTTACGAACTTTTATCTGAAGAGTACGAGCGCAAGATTCGCCAAAATAACGAAATTATCAAGTTTATTAAGAACAAAGAATACGAGGTCGCGACCAAGTCGGCGAACCGAAAATCTTATGTTGAATACCTAGTTAAGAAGAAATTTACCTTCAGCGATTACTTGGCTGACATGCCCATCTACCGCATGACTAAAGAGGAAGTCGCTAAGCGCCAGCTTCTCGTCAAAGAAGATTCGGCCAAGCTTAAAGAGTTCCAAAAGATTGCCGCCTCACCTAAATTGGTGAAGAAAAAACTGGTTGAAGAACTGGTTGAGGTCGACCATTTCTTGACTGAATGGCTCAAGAATAAAGACAAAGAACAGGCCAATTTATACAAGAAATTAGAGAAGGAAGGGGCCAAGAAAGCGCGCCGCAAGAAATAATTCACAAAGGCGCGATTTTATATTGGAATAAAATCTGCTTTCTTGCTAACCTATTGTTAATAGGAGTTTAAATAAAGGTCGTTAATGCTTCAGAGCAAACGACGTTTATTCATGGCAGTCTCACGGAGGAAGCAGCATGAGTCTCACGAAGGCCGACATTGTCGAGAGAGTTTACAAGGAAGCAGGCTTTTCTAAAAAGGAAGCGGCCGACTTGGTTGATCTCGTTTTTAAAGTGATCAAAGATACTCTCGCAAGAGGGGAGAAAGTAAAAATTTCTGGTTTTGGAAATTTTTCTATTCGTGACAAAGCGACACGCATTGGACGAAATCCTCAAACCGGCGACGCCATGGAAATCTCTGCTCGCCGAGTATTAACTTTTAAACCATCACAAGTTTTAAAAGAAGATGTGACAGCTCGCTACTCTCATCGTCTAGACGAGAAGGGTGGAGAGAATACATCTTTGCCAGCTAAAGAAGGCACTAACCGTGCACTTAGCTCGTTCATGTCTAACTCTGAAGATGGCTACGCAAGCGACGACGACGATAACGACGATTTTTAAAATTAGTTAAAGCTATTGGGAGGCCTGCATGATCCAACTTCCGAATAAATCGCATTTCAAAGCCGATGAAGTCTGTGGCTTCACAGGTGTTAAGCCTTATGTTCTTCGTTTTTGGGAAACTGAATTTGAAGAAATTTCTCCCGTCGTTTCTTCTTCCGGCCAAAAGCTTTATGAGCAACGTGACGTAGAAGCTATCCTCGCCATTAAAAAATTACTTTTCGATGACAAGCTTACAGTTGAACAAGCTCGTCATGAAATGACGATGCGTTTTTCTAAAAGTGACGAATCAGAAATTGAAACTGAAGAGACTCATGAAGCGGCCACTCAGATGCGCGGCTTTGATGGATCTGAAGTAAAAAAACTTTCTGAAGCTAAGCAAAAGTTGGCTGAATTGGTTTCACTGACGCAAGCTGTGCAAGAGCGCCATCACTGGGCTCAATAAGCCTTTATCTTTTAAATGACTTTCAATATGACCCTTGCCGCCTTCTAAGTGTGCAAGGGTTTTTTTGTAATAGAGCGAGAGTTCGTGTCGAACACTTTTGCCCGCTAATGAATCGATATTCGTAAGTAGCTTTACCGTCATCTCACAGCACTGACTCGATTGTTTTGCTAACCACGGGTTAACATCGGCCTCATGCTTGGAGAGTTGTTCATCAGTAAGTTCACCCAAATCATCGAGAAGCTGAAAAGATAGTCCAATAGCATGGCCTAAGCGCCACGCCTGCTTACAGGCTTTAGCATTGACGTTTTTTGAAGCCAAGACGGTTCCACCAAACAGAGCAAGCTGAATCAAACGCGCCGTCTTAAGCTCGTGAGTAAGTAGAAGAGTATGGAAGTCGTTTTTCATCTCTCCCGAGAGGTCGAGAGCTTGTCCCTGAATCAATCCTTTTGGACCGAGGGCATGAGCCGCCACCGAAGTGATCAAACGATTTTGCGGGTGATTTACTCGGCTTAAAAGACGAAAAGAAGCGACGGCCAGACCATCACCGGCGAGAATGGCTTGCCACTGGCCAAATTCTTTATGAGTCGAGGGACGACCACGCCTCATGTCATCATCGTCCATGGCGGGAAGATCATCATGCACCAAGGTATACGCGTGATGAATTTCAAGTGCACTAGCAAAAGGCCAAATAGCGTGGGCCAAAGGAATATTATGAATATCGCCACCGGCATCCTCAAAAGCTGCAAGGGCCAGTTTCGGACGAAAGAGTTTTCCAGCAGGAATAACGGCGTAGCGATAGATCTCGGCAAATTGATGGGCCGGGATTGATTGCTCAAGGTAATGAATTAAGTTTTGTTCAAGCTCATTTTTCATAGGAAATTAGGGCGAGTTTGCCCTAGTGGACCCTTGATTTCAAGCTTATAAAAGCCATCGATAGGCTGCTTGCCTTGGATGAAGATATTGATTAAAGGGATTGCATTGGTAAGTTCCTCTGAAAAGCGAACTTCACCCGTAAGATCAGCATTTGAATAGAGCATATTGAAGCGATTGAGTGTGATATTGCCTTTAAAGTTTCCTGCCAGTGTCGAATTAGCTTCACCAAAAGAGAGTTTCTCCACAAATAATTTCGCGGCCGCGTCCATTTCGGCGAGCAGAACAAAGTTGCCAAGATCCATGGCCATAAGATCAAAGCCTTTAATATTAGTCGAACGAGTTTTAAAGCGCTTGGATTCAACTTTAAACTTAGCGGAGCTGATCTGGTTTTCGGCCATAGTGATAAGACCATCAACGCTTAGAGAGCTTGCGATAATATTCATGCCAGTCAGGGCGGCGAAAATATCTTCGCCGATTGTTGTGTCTGTGATGCGGACAACTTGTTCACCGATACCAACAGCGGGATAAGCCTCGAGTCGGCTATTTTCTGATTCAATTAAGACCTTAAAGCGCACGCCAATAGGCGAGAAGTTAGGGCCAGCAAAGCTTAAGGCCATATTATTCAGTGGCAGATCACTGCCAGGGCGTTGAAAACAATTGCCCGATATCACCGGTTTTTCAAAATCCAAGCCGGGGGCAAACCAGGTTAATGAGACTGACTCATAACTAATGGGACAGGCGCGCTGAGAATTAATGGCTTTTTCAACTTGAGCGATAATTGTTTTTTCAAAAGGAAAAGTAAGCAAAAAGGTAATAAAAAATAGGGCGATGACGGCTAACCAGCGCTTAAAACCTTTACCTGATTCTGGCACGTAGATCTCATTTAACAGGTGATTTTCAGGAATCTTTTTCATCGCCACTTACTTTTGCTGAGTTAAGAATGCCAAATTCAACTTACCCTTAAGAATACTTTGATCAATTCTGTTTTCGATAAGAAGACCGCTAATCTTGAGACGCTCACGCTCTTCAAGTTGCTTAACAAGCTCAGTAAACTGAGCCGTGGAAAGCTTGTCAAAACTTAGCTCGGCGTTGAACTCTTTAAGTTCACCCGCACTAGAGCCTTCGTTAAAGCTTCGTACGTTGACTGAGTTGCCTGGAATTCTTGCACGCGAGAGAATCTGAGTGATCTTCGTTTGAAGTTCAGATTGGGCAGCAATAGGAGTTAAGACGATGAGCTCGCGTCCCTTTGAATCACTTTCAGAGCGACGATTGTTAAATTTTTCGATCTCGCTCAAGATTTGTCGTTTTTCTTCAATCGTTGATCTCATTGAACTATTCATGAGCCAAACTGAAAGAACAAGGATGATAGGGATGAAGAGAAGCAGATATGAAATACTAAGATTTATAATTTTTTGTTCTTGATCACCAAGCTTTGCAACCGTTTCTTGAAACTTTACAAAGGGAGTTTGAGATTTAAGCTGATCAACGCCTTTAAACAGGGCTTCATCAATTTGCTGAAATGGTGATTTCTTGCTCATGTTTGGTCCGCTTAAAAATTAAAAGTAATGGTGACTTCGTTATCACTTTTGCCTGGGCCGGCTTGGAAATTATCTAGCCCAGCACTAGAGAGTGCTTCTTGTGCTTTAGTTAGAGCAACTTGATCCTCTGAAGTTAAAACGATTCTGGCATTGCCATCTTCAGCTTCAAAAAAGGCAACTTTAGTTTTTCCATGGCTGGCAAGTGCATTAGAAACTTCAACTAATGGAGCCAAGCCTCTGCGCTTTGTAGCGGCTTGAACCAGTTTAACTTCTTGGGTGACGCCGATTGTTTTTTTCTTAACTGCAGCAAGAACTCTTTGTGGTTGTGAAGGGTAGTAGCGGCGCTCAGTAATAGGCAGGCCAAGACTTGGAATCTTCAGTGAACGAATTACTTCGGCGTCCACTATCTTAGATTCTTGTTCTAAGAAGACAAATCTCTCTACGAGCATAAAGCTAACTAGCAATAAGCATAAGGCAGCGACGCGAACGCTTAAAAAGCTAAGTGAATACAATGGCAACTGACCAGCAAGAGAATTAGCGTAAGCACCACTTAAAAAGTTTGGCACTGGCTCTTTATCAATTTGTGAAGCGCACATCATGCCAAGATTGCACATAGATAGGGCAGACTCTTCAATCGCATCATCTTGAACATGTTGCCACTTAGAGAGATCCAGAAGTTCAACCTTGATGCCAACGGCCTGAGATAAGAAATTGGCGATATTATTTGTGCGAGCTGTGCCACCGCAAATGAAAATCGAATCAATTGATTGACCGTACTTCACTCTAAAGCCAAGTTCCCAGCGACGAATTTCTGCCACTAAAGGCCACATGGTTTGCTTCATAAGATTGGCAAACTCTCGCTGCTCGGCCGAGACCTCTTGGTACTGGGCTTCGGTCAAGAAGAATGCATTGGCCTGTTTATAAGCAACAGCTTCACTGAGTGGAATGGCATAAGTTTTAGAGATGACATCGTCGATGATTCGACCGGCCGTATGGGAGATATGATTGGCCACCACTTCGCCGCCGCTTATAAAGTAGGCTTTCGTCGTCGTATGCCCAATATCAATAATGGCATAGGGCTGAACCGAAGCTTGGAGCTTGGCAAAAGTATCAATGAAATTAAGTTCACTTGAAAGTGTTGTTGGCAGAACTTCGAGTTTTTCAAGTTTCTCATGAAAGCTTTCAAACTCAGCGTTCTTTGAAATCGTCACGAGAGCATCAAAACCATCTGTGCGCTTTCTTAAGGCCAGAGTGTGTTGCGCTTGAGAGATTGGAAACGGAAGGTTCTCATCGAGCTGAAATGGAACCATCATTTCTGCTTTTTTTCTGTTGGCGATAGGAAGCTTTAAATAACGTGAGGTCACCATATGGGGCGGCAATTGCATAAGTACTTTGCCGTCATGACCATTTTCTAAATATGTCTTAACAATGGAGAGTTGAACGTCTTGAATAGAAGCCTCTGGCCCGAACTGACTCAAGACTTTTTGCAGAGGAATTTCACGATGGGCGAGCACAGAAAAATTCTTTTTGCCCACCTCACATTCGAGAAACTTTACGGAATAGGTTCCAATATCAATAGATAAAACGCTCATAGTTAAATCATACGGGAAAAGTAGAATAAGTGAAAGAATTCTATAACTGACTAAGACGGGCGGATTTCAATTACTCTCGGTTCCAATAATTGCATAGGGGCAGGTGTTGGGGTCGGCGTTGGTGTTGCTTGTGGTGGTGGAGCTTCTTCGCCTTCTCCAGGCTCAGGAGTAGGTGTTGGCTTAGGCTTTGTTGGCTCGGGCGCGGTTGGAAGATCAATGAATGCCGTGATCTCAAATTCGGAGCGATTAAAAACACCCTTAGAGATCACCTTAAATAATTTTCCTGCCACACCTAGCTTAATACCAATATCGGCAAACTCTTTAATTCTCGCTTCGTAATCAGACTCACCGGCCACGGCCAAACGGGAGACGACCAGATTCTTAAATTCATCAACACTTTTAAATGGGTGAGGTTCATCGCCAAGTTCAGCATTGCCATCGCGCCATTTAAAAAATTCTTCGATTTGTTCTGGCGTAATCTCTGGAAATAGTAATAGCAACTGATCTTTGGTCATTTCATTAAGAGGGATGATGGTGACTTCGTGAACGGTCAGGCGGTTTTTAACCAAATCAACAATGGCATCATTCCAGCCGAGTAAGGCATAGAGCTCATCAATAGAAGTAAAAGGCGCATGCTTGGGCGTCACGCTTTTATCACTATACATGGCGGCGATATTTCCAACGACCGGATCATCCAAGGTCTCGGGTCGATTGACGACGTACTTGAGTTCGCCAACCAGAAGTTCGGGATCAGCGTCACCGTAGAGAAGATCAAAGTTCTCATTACTTTCACGCTCGTTTTGAAGTTCCTTTTCGAACATATCAATAAATTTCTTTTCAATAATCGCGTAGGGAGGCTTATCTTCTTCCGATTGTTGTTGCCCCTGCCTTTGCTGATCATCAGGATCAATATCCGGCATGACTAAATTGTTGGGATTAAGAAATCCACTCACGGCCTGGATCGAAACGCTAACTTGGCCTTGTAATAAATTATCATCCATAAACTTGGTCAGAGCTTCTTTTTGTATGCTTGAGGCATTGCCCGGAACGGGGAGTGGGAACATGAACGGCTGAGTCACAACATTTTCAAGTAGGGACGGACGTAACACATCTTTAAGTGATGGAGTCGTTTCAAGCGTATTGATGGCCTGGCGATAGAGACGTAGCTTTGCTAGAGCAAAAGACATTCCGGCCTCAGCATTAAGTCTGGCCTGTTCTCGCTCTTGGAAATTATAAACTTTAATCTTGTTGAGCTTGGTTTCAAAGGTGAAGTCGGCCAAGAGGAAGGTCAAAATTGCAATGGTACTAATGACCATGAGAATGGCAACGCCGCGCTGGTTATTATGGATGTTCATAGATCATCACCTGCGTTGTCGCCACCATCGCCGCAGGGACCAGAACCACCAGCAATTCCGCCGCCAGTTCCGCCACCTTGACTCTTTCTAAAGATCTCTTTTTCTTCTTCGTCTTTTTTGGTGTCAAAGCTAGGCCATAGCGGGCGCATGACCCTTTCATAGACTTGTTCAATGCCGTCAGTATCCAGCCAGGTGACTTTTACTTTGAGAACGCGAAGAAGATCCGGTTCGCCACTATCTCTTAAACGATCGACAAATTTTTCTGATTTTTGATCCCAAAAAAAGAACTCCAGCGACTTCACACCGCGAAGTAAGACTTGTGATGCAGTATCATCGAAATTGAATTGTTCTTCCCACAGATCTGAGTTTTGAAAAGTGCGAACCCATTCGAATTCACCGGAGGCGTCGTTATCTTCACTGCTTACAACTTTGTCAGTTTTCTTTAGCGAATGTTTGACCCAAGCGTAGCGTGATTGCTTGGAGTCTTGCAGTTTTCGTCGATTGGATGCAGTAAAAAAAATGATTTCCGATTTTTCCTCAGAAATAACAGCGGGAGCGGCACGTTTTGTGACGGTTTCAAATGGAAAACGCTCAGTCGCTTTGAATTTAGAGGGCTTAAACTCAATTTGCTGGGCTTGGGCGCGAGCTCGCTCGGCGGTGGCGTTGTATTTGGCGTGGGCATAAAGAGGTGACCAGGCTTGGGCCACATCGGACTGTAATCGCTCAAGCGCGCGAAGAGCTTGCACAAAAGATTTGTCCTCAGTTAAGACGCGATCCTTTGTTTCAACACTATTGGTAACGATGGTGTAAATCCCCACCATAAGAAAAGCTAAAATAGTGATAGCGATCAAAACTTCGATCAGAGTAAAGCCATCCTGTGAGTTGGTGTACTTTTTCATTAGTACTGAAACCTCACTGTGGCCTTATCATTTTGTATCCAAGTCGACAGGGCCGAGAATTGACCGGTTGTCTTATTCTTTACTGTAACGCGAACTTGCCACAGCATCTTTTCCATATTGTCTTTGATTCGGGTATATATTCGTTTTTGCATTTCCTGCTCGGCCGGAACTTCTTCTTGTCCAGTGGCGGCGTTGTATTCTGGGATTTCAAATTTCTTAAACTCAACACTCCACTCGTAGTTTTCATAATCCTCAAATGTTTTGGTGTCGACATTAGAGGTGAGTGTTTCACTAAACTCAGGAGGGTTAATCTTAATTTCGGAGAGTTTATTATTGGCCAAAGTAAAGAGGACTTGTTCTTCTCGCATAGCGGTTGAATCGAGTAGATTGCCGCCTTGGCCAGAAACGAAGGCCGTAATAAAAACGCCAAAAATCGCCAGGGCGATCATGACTTCAATAAGAGTGAATCCGCGTTGATTATCTTTCATCACGCCAAGCCTTGAAAAGATCATTCGCCTTTTCTAGTTTTTGGGCAAAACTCTGATCGTCTTCGAGTTTGTGATAAGTGATATCGATCTGATCGGTGAAGGCTTCACTGGTGAGCGTTGCGATTTCTTGTTCGGTTGCCAAGGCAATGAAAGCTGCATCTCGCTCGCCAGTAGGGTAAATATAAATCGAGACATTACCTTCGGCCAAAAAAGTCCCTGTGACTTTTGTGCCAATACCGATGATGCGAATAGGGTCTTCGACTTTAAATGGGGCATCGGCCAGTTCTTTAACTCTGGTGAAGCCTTTGTCGACATCTTTGACCGCTTTAAGTCTGGCCTCTTGCTCAGATAAAGATTCGACAGTGTCGATTTTGACTAGGGCGGTAGGAATAACGAAGTCGGCATCAGGACCGTACTCGACGGCGAACTCTTGGACTTCATTGTCGAGTTTGAAATTAACTCTGGTGATAACATTTCTAAGGGCCGCTTCATCGACGCTTTGTCTTAGGCTTCGTTCTATTAAAGAGGTGATTTCTTCGAGTTTACTGCGTGAGGAAAACCCGTCGCCGACGACGACGGTTAAAACAAGTGCCATTAACGCTAAGGCAACGAGGATTTCAATTAAGCTGAATCCTCGCTGTGAATTAAGAATTCTTTTGATCAGAATTCGGCTCCCTCAGAGGAATCACCCTGTTGCTCTGATCCTGCTGGTGGACGAAACCAAATATCTTTATCTTCGTCTTCTCCGCCTTCCATAAGGTCAGCGCCGTAAGAGACGATATTAAACTTACTGCCTTCATTCACGTAACCGTAATAATTATTCCATGGATCTTGTGGAACCATGCCGCTACCGCCAATGAACCCATCTGGTGGATAGTTCTTACACTCACGACCGCCGGTTGGCTTAGTCACGAGGGCTTCAAGTCCTTGCTCGGTTTCTGGATACGTTCCACATTTGCGACGAAACTCCTGCAGGCGCTCTGCAAACTGATTCATCTGAATTTTTGCTGCTTGAACTTTACCTTCATGCAGTTGCTCGAAGATTTTCCCTGCTACGAATGTGCCGGCGATACCAAGTAAGGTGAGGGCAACAAGAATTTCAACCAAAGAAAAGCCGCGCTGAGAGCGAACTAGATTGCGAAAGGTTGAATTATTTTGTGAACGTTGAGGCAACATGAGATCTCCTTAAACTATTTAAATCAAAAATTGAGTCTAGCGAATTGAATTGAGTTCCATCATTGGTACAACAACGGAGAACACAACGAAGGCAACGACTACACCCATTACGACCATCATTATAGGCTCTAGGGTGGATGTGAGTCCACTAAGTTTCGAATCTACTTGGTCTTCATAGTTCTCTGCGACAATTTCTAACATGGTTTCAAGCTCACCCGATTTTTCACCGAGTCGCACCATATGAGTCACCATAGGTGGAAACAAACCTGATTTAACCAGCGGTGTAGACAGTGATCCACCCTCTTTGACGGCATCTCTTGATTCGGCCACGGCCTTTTGCATGTGGACGTTTCCGATCAAGTTCTTAACGATATTCATTGAGACCAGAATGGGAACACCTGAGTTTAAAAGTGTGGCAAGAGTTGAACAAAAGCGTGAGACGTTAATCATCATCACAATCTCAGCAATAATAGGAGCTTTCAGTAAGAACCTATCCCATTTGGAGCGACCTTTTGGAGAGGCTTTCCAACGCTTGAACAAATTCCAACTGATGATCATGCCAATAATGACTCCCCACCACCAATTAGTAAGAAAGTCCGAAATCCAAATACAAATTTCCGTTTGAATGGGCAAGGCCTTCTTCATGGAAATAAAAATCTTGGTAATTTTAGGAATAACGAAAATAAAGATAATTGAAATCATCACAGTGCCAACCACCATCATGATTACCGGATAGGTCATGGAGCCTTTAATTTTTCTGGCAAGCTTTACTTGGGCCTCTGTGAAGTCAGCGAGTCTTAAAAGCACAACTTCAAGTGTCCCCGATGCTTCACCGGCTTCGACCATGTTTACGTAAACATTGTTAAAAGTTTTTGGGTAATCTGCTAAAGCCTGGGCGAGGGAAGAACCTTCATTCACTTTTTGTCTGATCTCAGACAAGATCACTTGAAAACGAGGATTCTCAGTCTGATCCATCAAGGCGCTAAAAGCTTCAACAATTTGAACTTTGGCCTTGATCAGTGTTGCCAGCTGACGAGTCATTAAAGCCAGCTCTTCTGAACTGACAGCTTGTCCAAAGGTAAAACCAGTTGAGACCGTCTTAGACTTTGTCGAAGATTTTTGCTCTTCGATTTCAATCAGCATGATGCCCATGGACTTAAGTCGCTGCTTGGCCTGACTTAAACCTTCCGCCGTAACGTTGTCTTTAACTTCTTTACCAGTGGAAGTTAGACCTTTGTAGGAGTAGATGGCCATACTTAAGTTTCGTCTTCAGTCATTTCTTCTTGGTTAACAACACGGACCATTTCATCAACGGAAGTTACGCCGGAGCATACTTTGAAGAAGGCATCTTCTTTAAGAGACTTCATTCCGAGGGACATGGCCATTTTCTTTACAGTCGAGGCATCAGCTTTTTGTAAAATCAGCGGCCTAATTTCTTCAGTGATAATGAGAAGCTCAGAGATAACCGAACGACCAGAGTAGCCTCTGAAATTACACTTCGGACAACCGACGGCTTTATAAATAGTCGCGCTTGGAGGTAACATTTCAACCGCTAAGGCGCGAAGTTCTTCGTGGGTAACATCGTGAGGCTCTTTACAATCAGGGCAAAGAGTCTGGACTAAGCGCTGAGCCAAAACCCCAGCAAGCGAAGAGGCGATCAAGAAGGGCTGAACTCCCATATCGATCAAACGGTTTGGAGCTGAAGCAGCGTCATTGGTGTGAATGGTAGAGAGAACAAAGTGACCTGTCAGTGAGGCTTCAATCGCCATGTGAGCGGTCTCACCATCTCTGGTTTCCCCAACCATGATGACGTCGGGGTCTTGTCTGACGATCGATCTGAGTGCTCTAGCAAAAGTCAGATCAATTTTACTATTAACTTGAATTTGCGAGATACCACCAATTTCATACTCGACCGGATCTTCCACCGTGATAATCATTTTCTCTGGATCATTAATGCGAGAAAGAACAGCGGAAAGGGTGGTTGTCTTACCAGAACCAGTTGGGCCTGAAACGTAGAGGACACCGTGCTTGCGCTTGGAGAGTTCATCGAGTTGGCGAAGAACTTTGCCGTGAAAGCCGAGTTTTTCTAGTTCAAGAATGCTGGCACTCTTTTCTAGAATACGCATAACGATTCGCTCGCCGTTTTGCACGGGAACGGTAGATAAACGAATATCGATATCTTTACCGGCCATCTTAATCTTAATACGACCATCTTGCGGTAGGCGTTTTTCAGCGATATCGAGCTTGGCCATAACTTTAATACGAGAACTAACCGCAGCTTGAGTTTTAAGCGGCTGTCTTAGAATTTCCGTCATGATTCCGTTAATTCTAAAACGATAGGCGACTTCTTTTTCATAGGGCTCAACGTGAATATCTGAGGCCTTTTCTTTGACCGCTCTAAAAATAATTGAGTTCACAAAACGAATGACCGGAGCTTCATCAGCGCCAGCGTCGAGAATATCGATAGGGCCATCGAGATCTAAGTTTTCATCAAATTCATCTTCTAAGCTATCAACAATATTTCGGTTAGCTTTTTCGTAAACGCGGTTGATAGCGTCTTGAATTTTAAGAGGCGAGGTAACGACTGGAACGATCTCTTTTTTAAAGATTTCTTGTAGGTCGTTAAACACATCGGGATTAAATGGATCTGTTACAAGAACTTGGACCGTATAATCGGTTTCTATAAAGGGGAGAACTTCGTGCTGTTTGGCATAATTGATTGGCAAATCATTAACCAACTCAGGATTAATCTCATCAATCTTTAAATCGACAACGTAAGGAATTTCGATTTGATGACAAATCACCTTAACAATATCGTGAGGGTGAATATAATTCTTCTTAAGAAGAATTTGTCCCACCATCATGCCGGATTCTTTTTGTAGCTCAAGGGCTTCTTTTAACTGTTCTTCAGTTAAAGAAGTGTGCTTGATCAGTAGCTGACCAATTTTTTCCTTTTGCCCTTCAAAGCGCTCAACGAGCTGATCAGTTAATCTCAAGCCTTACTCCCGGACTGGAGCAGCTGCTCCAGACTTGATCACTTGTACTTCTTGTTGAATTTGCTCATAGGCCGGAAGCTCTAGCTCAGCACTATCTGATTCGAAAATGAGATCTTCAACTTTTTCATCAGCACCAACTCCTGGACCTTCGTTTTGTTGTTGGTAGCGTTTGGCATCGTCTAGATCGTAAAGTGGGCCGCCGCCTTGCTTTTCAGCTTTCTCATAAAGACCCTTAACTGTTGTGCGGTATGGATCCTCTTCGCCTAGTGCTTCTTTTAGGTGAGCATTACGACGGGCCAAAACGTCTTTGGTGGTATTGGCCACAGACTTTTGATAAGGCGACATAATTCTTGGAGTTAAGAAAAGTAGAAGGTTCACTTTTGAAGTAGAAGTTCTAGAGTTCTTAAATAACCAACCAAGGACTGGGATATCACCTAGAAGAGGTACTTTTGAAACTGACGACTCTTCACGGTCTCTCATGAGTCCACCCATAGCGATAGTGTCGCGGTCGCGAACAACGACGGTTGTTACGGCCGAACGCTCAGTCGTTGCTACACCTTCGTTAGCAAGACCTTCTGGAAGAGGGCGATTGGAGAAGTCTTGAATCTTTTGATCAATCTTAAGCTTCACGAATCGTGTCACTTTATTAATTTGTGGAGTGATCTTAAGAGTTAAAGCAACTTTTTGCTGCTTAGTACTTGTTGTAATTGTTCCATTGGTATTGGTTCTTTCAACCGTTGGAACGCTTTCACCGACTTCAAACACGGCGTCGGTATTGTCGAGGGCCAAAATCTGAGGAGTGGCCAAAACATTAGTGTTGCCGTTTCTAGCAATCGCTGTGATCAAAGCATTAACACTATTAATTTCAATCGCACTGCCACCTGGTGGAGTGTACTCAATCTTGTTACCAATACCAGCTCCGGCGAAAAGACCGCCAAGAGAAGTAATATTGCCAGCAAGAAGATTGACAAGATCGCTACTGCCACCGGTAAAGCCAGCTCGTTGAGCTCCACCAGAACCGTAGGCACCAAGAATTGAGATGCCAAAGCCTTTTTCACGATTGACCTGAGTTTCCATGATCATGCCTTCGACATAAACCTGGTCTCTTGGGATATCGAGTTTCTTAATTACATCTTTAACTGTGAGGTAATCAGTTGGTGCGGCCGTCACAACAAGAGCATTATTGTCTTTATCGGCCGTGATCTTCACTGGATTATTAAAGAGTGTGTCTGAATCATTGCTACCACTGAAGCGACTTGCTCTAGTGCCAGCGGCTCCGCCTGCAGCAGGAGTTGACGCTGTTTGAACCAGAGTTGAAAGTGTTTTTGCCAGTGTTTCAGCGTCCCCGTAATTGAGATAGTAAACGTGAATCTGACCACCAGTATTAGATAAGCCCTTCACATCGAGCTTTAAGATAAGCTCGCGAAGTTGTCGCGCACCTTCAGCATTGGCCATGGCGATAATAGAGTTAGTTCTTGGCTCGGCAATGATCTTTGAAATATTTTCTTGCTGATCAGGTGCTTGAGTTCTACGTCTTGCCGCTGCTGTGCCTGTAGTATTACTTTTAAGAATTTGATCCAGAAGCTTGGCAATCTCTTGGGCCGAAGAATTTCTAACTGGAATGATTTGTAGACTTTCTTCGTGGCCAGGAACATCGATGAATTTAATCAAGCGAACCAAACGATTGATATTTTCACCAGTATCTTGCACGATCAAAGTATTGGTTTGCTTAATATCAATGAGGCGACCATAACGAGTCATAAACGGTCTAAATGAACGCGTCACTTCAGTTACTGAAATATTCTTAAGCGGAATAATTCTCATAACGTAGTTTTCAGTATCTGGTGTGTAGTTTCCCGTATACATCTTGGTTGGTGTGTAACGAATATCTCTCGAATTCACCACTTTCCAAAAGGCACCGGCCTTCACAAGTGTGTAACCGTTAACATTAAGAGCGGTGAGATAAGCTTTCCAAGCATCACCAACCGTGATCGCTTGTGGAGCAGAAATTGTGATTTTACCTTTTAAGTCTTTATCGAGAATCAGATTGATACCCGTAAGCTTTTGCATATGCTTGGTGAGATCAACCAGTGATACATCTTTAAACTCGAAACTTGTGACAACTTCAGGACCAAAAGATGTTTCAGGGTTTAGCTGAACGTACTTACTGGCTTCGGGACCTGTAGGAGCGGGAGCGCCGCTTTCTCTACCGAAATCATCTTTATCATTTGCTTTGGTTTGGCCTTGAATGAAATCTTTGGCCGAACCGTTGGCACCATCATTATTAAAGTTGGTGCGGCTTCTATACTGATCAAACTGCGCTGATGCAGAAGGAATCGCCAATGATAGGGCCAGAGGTAGTGCAAAGAATTTAAATAAATTCGCCATAGAGCAATCCTTACTCAAAGTTGTATTCCTGGGTCTGGTCCATTCCGCCACGTTCCATCGAAATTTGGAAATTATCTATATCTCGTATCTTTGAAAACAATGTCATTACTTCGTTAAGATTGTTAAACGGCTTGCCATTAATACCGGTGATAACGTCGCCGTCTTGAATATTGAGCTTGGCATAGATTGAACCCGGAACAATCTCGGTCATTTTGAAAGCTAAAGTGCCATCTGGGCGCTTAAGTTGAACCACGCGGGCCTGAGTCAGTACTTCCGCCATATTATTAGTTAAGAGTTCATCGCGCATCGACTTCTTAATAGTGAAGCGGTTGCCTTCGTTTTTGATTCCAGTTTCAGCTTGTTTCTCAATAATCTTGCGACCAGTATTGGCCGAGACAACCTTAATAGGGGATGTTCTCGAATCTTTTTCTTTTTCAGTGCCTTCAATGAATTCACATTCACCAGTGGAAAGGTTCTTAAGGATCAATCGAAGACGATTAATCTTTCCAACTTCGGCCAAGTTTTGAACTTTATCACCCTCGCGTACGTTCATAAATTCACGTGAGCCGCGAGTTTGAACCGAGGCGATCGACTTGACTGAGTCTTTAAGCACGACAGTGTTTAGAAGCTCAAGTGGAAGCGAGCTTTTTTGATCAGCTGTTTTACAAATAATATTTTGATTGATCGGCTTTTTAGGGATGAGCTCTTCATTTCTCACATCACCCTTAGCGCCAAATATATCACCGCGACTAATGACGTCGATATCCATATCATTTTTAGCAGCTGAGCTAATAGAAAGGGGAGCTTTGCTGGCAGCCTGCTTTGGCGTCATGACTAGCGCCAACATCTTACCGCCTTGAACTGCGACAGTTGCGAAAATCAGCCATAAAAAGGCATGGTGAATAGTGGGACGTACTTCGGGCTTAAAAGGTCTAAGTAGGAGGTCTTCGCCACCAACTTTATTCCACCATTCTTTTATGGCGCGAGTATTGAATTTTGAACTTTCACCGCGTTTAAAAGCATTGGCAAGCTTCATCTTAAAGCCAGATGTGCCCGGCTTAAAACGTTGACTCATTTTTTCACGAAAGCTTTGCTTTGCTTTGCCAAGTTTAAGCTTTAATTCCTTAGGAGAAGTTCCGCCAGGAAGTGTAGCAGGTCCAGTTTGGGCTGCAGGAGAGCTTATCTCATCGTTTGGGAGATCAGGTGGTGAGTCGATTTCTGGACGTGGGATTTCCATCTGCTGAGGAGGGAGATCATCGAGATCATCCTCTTCGTAGTCCTCATAGTTTTCACTAGAGAGCACATCTTCGGCATCAGCTTCAGGATCTGTTTCGTCGTAGTAACGATCTTCAAACTCGTCAACGGACGTCTCAGACTTCTTTGATCCAAACTTAAATAAATTTTTCATCCGGCTTTTAAGGCCAGAAAAGTTGGGTTTTTTCATCAGTTAATCATTCATCCTTGAATTCATTGATATTATTGTAGGGTATTCGGCAATGATGCAGCAAGTTTATTAATAATTTAAGATAAATAAGAAAATTTAAAGAGTGTTTTCGTCGGCCATTTCTAACTTCTCAAAAACGCCCGTGTAGCCTACTCTATTGAAGAAAATTTTTATTTCGAAAGAAGGATGGTTCTAGCATGTCTCAGCAAAAGTCAGAAAAAAATACATTTCCCTCAGTTGCGGGAAACTTTTTTTACGGTGAAATCGACGAAAATACGGTTTTTCCTTTCCCAAGTTTCAGCGAAGAACAAAAGGAAATGGCCAAGGCGATGACTGATGCTGTTTGTAAATTCGCAGCCGATTCAATTGATGCCGCTAAGATGGACGAAGAAGCTAAGATTCCGGCCGAAGTTATTACTGGTCTTGGTGAGCTTGGACTTTGTGGCCTGGCGGTAGAAGAAGAATACGGCGGCATGGCCCTAGACTACACTTTATATGCCCGCGTCTTTCAAGAGATGGCCGGCATCGATGGATCGACCGCCACAATGCTTGGCGCCCACCAATCGATTGGCTATCGCGCACTTATTAATGAGGGAACACCTGAGCAAAAAGCTAAATGGCTTCCAGACCTAGCCAGCGGTAAACGTCTTGCTTCATTTTGTTTGACTGAGCCGGGCTCTGGTTCAGACGCATACTCGATTAAGACTAAGGCAGTTGATAATGGTGACGGAACATACACTATTACCGGACAAAAACTTTGGATTACTAATGGTGGCTCGGCCGACTTCTATTCGGTTTACTGTAAAACTGATCACGAAGAAAATGGCAAAACGGTTGAGAAGATCACTTGCTTTGCAGTTGTAAAAGGTGAGCCAGGCTCTGAAGGACTATCTTTTGGTGAAAAAGAAAATAAAATGGGAATTCGCGCCTCAGAAACTCGCGCCGTTTATTTCGATAAAGTAGTGGTTCCAAAAGAAAATATTCTTGGCGAGCTTGGTAAAGGCTTTAAAGTTGCCATGAACGTTCTAAACTCTGGCCGTCTCTCACTTGGATCAGGTTGCGTTGGCGGAATGAAGGCCATCTTAAAACTAGCGACTGAGCACGCTGCTGGACGTAAACAATTTGATCGCCCAATTGCCGAGTTTGGTCTTATTCAAGAAAAACTCACAGATATGGCGGCAACAATTTATTCACTCGAAAGTACCGTTTATATGACAACCGGTCTGATGGATCGCGGGATGGGGGATTACCAACTCGAGAGTGCTATCTGTAAGGTGTACGGTTCAGAGTCGCTTTGGAAAGTAGTCGATACAGGTCTGCAAATTGCTGCCGGTAACGGTTATATGCGCGAGTATCCTTATGAGCGCATCATGCGTGACTCACGAATTAATCTAATTTTTGAAGGAACAAATGAAATTCTTCGCGTCTTCACCGCCCTTGCCGGTATTCGCGGTCCTTCAGAGTCTCTAAAAGAGCTTGGAAAAATTTCTGACGTATCATCAGTACTTAGTGATCCAATTAAGTCTGTTGGTGTTTTGACTGATTTCGCCAAATCTCGTTTCTCAAAAATGATGGTGACTCGCGCCCTGACTAAGGCCCATGCTTCACTTGAAGAGGAAGCTAATTATTTCTCCGGCATGCTGTCTGGCTTTGCTATTCAAGTTGAAAATACGCTGATTAAGTATGGCAAAGACATTATTGGCAACGAATTCCCTCAGGGGAGAATTGCCAATATGACGATTGAACTTTATGTCATGCTGGCCCTACTTTCTCGTACAACATCGATCTTGAACTCAAGCGACGTTGATCAGAAGAAGAAAGACTACGTAAGTAAAATGTGTAAGCTTGCCTTCCACGATTCACGTCGTCGTTTCGTTTCAAACCTAAAAGGTATGACCAAAAATAAAGATAAGATGATTAAAGAAATCTCTGAAATGGTGGTCGACAACGGTGGATACGGTCTCGACATTATCGACTATTAAGCCTCTAGTTCTTCTTTGCGTCTGGCTTTTGAGTGCTTGTTCGAGTGCTCCTAAGCCAGTGCGCGTGTTAAGTCCTGAAGAACAAATCAAAAGAGAGCCGGTCTTTGTATCGGGTCCTACTCAGACTCCAAATCCAGCTTTTTTTAAGGAAGTCAGTAGTGAGATCGGGCTTGCTGGACAAAATGCCACGCAACTCTACGCTGTTGATTTCAACAATGACGGCCATAGTGATCTAGCGCTATTGCCAGAGCATTACTCAATTCCAAAATTCTTTCAGTATATTCCAAAAGCCAAATCGTTAGTTCCCATTCCATCACCTTTTGAAGAAGTTCTACGCGCTAGCTTTTTGTTATTTTATGATTTTGATAAAGACGGCGTTCGCGATTGTATTGTCGGAACACTCAATCAAAAAACCGAACTGACTCGCTATCCGATGCGCCTATTCAAGGGTTCGCTTCGTAAAGGTCGCTACGTTCTTAAAGAAGTTTTGGGTGCCATCCCAACCGGCATTGAGCCGACCGCTTCAATTGTGCCACTTGATTTTGATTTAGACGGACATCTCGATTTATTTTTCGCCAATTGGTATCGAAAAGAAGATGGCAAAATGGTGCCAAGACCCGATCGCTTACTCAAAGGCAAAGGGCTCAAGTTTGTCGACGTCTCCAATCTTTTGGGTGATGAGCACAAGACGTCACGGGAGCAAGTGAAGTATCCAAATGCGCTCCCATCTTTTGGTGCTTAGATATGTGATATTGATCAAAATGGTTACCCCGATATCTTAGTTAGTAATGCCAGTGGCTATCCCGATAAATTATGGATGAGCCGCAAAGACTCTAGAAGACCGGCGCCATTTTATAGTGATGTGGGAAAAATTAGCGGCTTTGCTCAAGATAGAGACGGCGACTTTGCCCCGCGTGGGGGTGGCAATAGTTTTTACGCCCTGTGCGCCGATTATAATGATGATGGCCTAATGGATATCGCCAAAGGCGAGCTTTTTCACTCCTATGATCCAGAATCACGCGATCGCTCATCGATATTAAGTGGCAGTACTTTTGATTATCCACCAAAGTTTATTCGAACGGAATATCACCGTGACGATGGTTCTGGAAATTGGTCACAGGGTGATCGCAGGGGACTTTGGGAAGATCTCAATCTGGATGGGCATATTGATCTGATCGTCGAAAACTCAGGCTTTCCTCCCAAATCGCGCTTAGTCTTCTTCGAGCAACAGCCCAATCACTCATTTGAAGATAAGGCCGCTATCTATGGGCTCGATCTGGTCAATCCAAGTGGATCGATTACACTTGATTGGAATGGCGATGGCAAACCAGATCTGTTGGTCGGTCAAAACTCGCTTAGAACCGAGGCCATCACTCCTAAAATCTTTGCTTTTGAAAATCATTTCCCAACTTCTTATCAGCACGTGAAGGTTTATCTGCGCGGGAAAAAATCAAACACTCACGGTATTGGTGCCAGTATCACGCTGCATACTGAAGGCGGTAAACAACTGCGCTTCGTGCACGAGAGCTTTGGAAATCTTCCATCTCAAACCTCAGAGGGAATCACTTTTGGTTTTGGAAGGCATAGGCCAATCAAGCTTGAAGTGAAGTGGCCTACATTGGTAAAGGCCAAGGGTAGAAAGCTGGTTCCAATGACCAAATCGTATTCACTTGGTAAGTACGATTTTTCGAAAATTAAAGAACTGACTCTTTGTGAAAGCGGAAAAGTCTATACGGGTTTTAAAGCCAGCTGCTTGTAGAAATAACCCTGTCCGCGTTTGTTTTGAATACACTCACTGAGTGCACCAAGTTTTTTTCTCAGCGAGCTTATATGCACGTCTACAGTGCGAGATAATGAGTCACTGTCTTGATCCCAAAGTTTTTCAAAGATTGTCTCGCGGTTAAAGATTCGCTCAGGTGAATCTATCATCATCTTTAAAATCAAAAACTCTTTATCTGTAAGGTCTAACTGACTGATGGAGCCATCGGACTCCAGGAGAGTGGCCTTATGCATATACACATCGAGTGTAATCGGACCGGAAACAATAATATTGGGTCTAAACTTTAAAACCTGTTCTAAGTGTTTATCTAGAACAGCACGCAGTACTTTTAGATTGAGCGGCTTCTTTAGGTAGTCTCTTACACCAAGACCGTGGCTTTCGACTTCGTCGTTGATGGCATCACTACCTGTTAGGATAATGATATGATCAAGGTTGAGTAATCCAGACGTGCTGTAATCTCTAATAAAATCGAGCCCGTTTTCATCATTAATATTTAAGTCGACCAAAACGAGGTGATAGTGATTAGACCTTAAATGGGTTAGCGCTTGCTTAAGGTTTTGCGCCGTATCCATATGAACTAAGGGATTGATGGCAGTTCTAAGTAGCTGATGTACTTCTACGTCATCATCAATCAGTAATATTGTTGGTTGTGACATATTAATAGTTTAACTCTAGATATCGCTTTTTAGCAAAGCGTCTAGGTAAGAGTACGTTAATGTGTACATTGGATGGCGTGTTCTGGCTCAAGGTAGCTTAGTTGGCTCTTTGAACCAATTCAGCAAACTCTTTTAAGTGCATCGGCATACTCTTGTAATTCAAAGTGGTCATGAAGACTTCGCCGTTTGGAAGACCCGGGATCTCTTGAACCACGAGTGTATCGTTCTTCTTGAGAACATGATCGGGTACCACTGCGATACCGACACTTTGTCTGGCCATATTCACGATGGTTGAAATGTCATCGACCATTGTAATCTGATCACTGGCTTTCTTGGAGATTTCAAATAAGTGATCATTGCTCGAAAAAACGATCCAGCGGTACTCAGAAAGCTTTTTGCGATTAACTTCACTTTTACTGATCAAGACGAATTTTTCATCAAACAGCTTAAGTGAGCTAATTAGCTCCGATTGGATATTCTCAGTCGAGAAAACGATATCAAACTTGCCGTCTTCAATGCCGCGCTTAAGCTCATATTGCTCAGCGATTTTAATATTCAGGTTTCGATTAGACTTTCGGTAGTACTTCACCAGAATTGGCGCGAACCAGTTCTTAAGAAGTCCGTGAAGAATGCCAATATTGATAGGACGATCATCTTCACGTTTAAAAATTTCAAGCGCGACTTTATCAAAGCTTTGACCGGCCAAGAAAAGTTCTTTGCCTTTATTGGTAAGCAATACTTTTTTCGATGATCTCACGATCAATTCTTCGCCCAGAGATTCTTCGAGCAATTTGATCTGCCTAGAGACGGCCGACTGGGCAATATTTAGGGACTCAGCCGCTTTAGAAAAGCTTGAGTGGCTAGCAGTTAGAATAAAGGCTTTGAGGTAACGATATTCCATTTCGGTCCTATTCTTTTAGGGGCAATTCTTTGGTCGGATCTTTGCGCCAAAACTTACCCTTAAAGTCAGCTTGGGCCATATTGGTGACGACAAAGCCTTCGGTCTCGGCCTCGAAGTCTTGTTTGAAATCTAAATGAACAAAAGGCATGTAGCGAGCTGCAAAAGGATCAAAGGCAAAGAAGTGTCCGTCTGTGCCTTCGACTTCTACTAGGAAGTCTTCGTCATGGGGCGCATCAAAACCACACGCATAGTCAAAACCATCGCAGCCTTTTCCATCAATACTAAAACGGAAGACTTTATCAGCGACTGTAGGATCGAATTTCCACATCATTTGCAGTTGCGATAATGCCTGAGCTTGCACATCAAGTTGCGGTTTTACGATTCTATCTCTGTCGACCTTTGATGTACTCATGTTAGACTAATAGTCCTTTGGCAAATATCTATATATCAGATAGAACTCTATAGCAGATGCCAAGAAATAGCGCAAAGGAAAGAACGGAAATGACCATAATTTACAAGATTTCTATCCCTGAACCTCATACGCATTATGTAAAAGTTAGCCTAGAGCTTGAACGTGTCGCTAACGCTAAGAACATGACGTTCTTCATGCCTGCCTGGTCTCCGGGCTCATATCTTGTGAGAGAGTATTCACGTCATATTAGGGGCCTGCGCGCTAGTAGTGATAAGGGCGCAAGATTGTTTGTGAAGCAAACCGACAAGAATCATTACTTCGTAGATTTCGATCATCCTGAGTTTAAATCTGATTGTAAAAATTTCGTGATCGACTATGAGATTTACTGCAATGAGCTGACGGTGAGAACTGCTCACGTCGACACCACTCACGCCTTCTTGCATGGCCCGGCCGTTTTCCTAGGTGTTAGCGATGTGGAGATGAAAGATCTTGAAGTTCATCTGGATTTTCCACCGCTTTGGAGTCATGTTTCAACCACGCTTAAGGATATTTCTAAGCAGCGAGAAAAGTTCATCTACAGTGCTAAAAATTTTGATGAACTACTAGATAGTCCAATTGAAATTGGCTGCCAAGAAACTGATGGCTTCATGTTTGATAGGAAAGAGCATTGGTGGATTTACTGGGGGGCACTGCCGCCCATGAAGTGGAATCTAAAAGAAGATATCAAAAAGATTGTCGAAACCGTGGCCGCGGTAACAGGGGAAACTCCCTATGAAAAATATATGTTCATGGCGCACTTTGCGCCGGGACTCTACGGTGGGCTAGAGCATGCCGATTCAACCGTATTGGCCTACGATCCTTTTAAGATGGTGGAGCGAAAAGGGTATCTCGATTGGCTGTCATTGGTGGCCCACGAATACTTCCATGTCTGGAATGTGAAGCGTATTCGCCCCAAGGCGCTTGGACCGTTTGATTACTCCAAAGAAAACTATACGAATCTTTTGTGGCTGTCCGAGGGCATGACTGTCTTTATGGATGAGCTTTTAGTGGCAAGAAGTGGTCTTTCAACCCTTAGCGAATACCTTGAGCAGCAAAAAAATAATATCAACCGAATGCTTGCGACACCTGGTCGAAAATTTCATTCGCTCGAGGAGAGTTCTTTTAATGCATGGATAAAACTGTATCGCCCCGATGAGAACTCAGTGAATTCAACCGTCAGCTATTATCTCAAAGGTGGACTGGTCTTTTTCGTACTCAATGCATGGATGGCGAAGGAAGGAAAGTCAGTTGATGATTTCATCAAGGCCCTGTGGAGTGATTACAAGGCGAGACCTCAGACAGGCCTGGAAGATGAAGAGGTTTTCAAAATTTTAGAAACTGTTGCTAGCAAAAAAATTGCGCAAAACTTTTCACATCTTGTTTCCACGACAGATGAACTGCCTTTAGATGAAGCCGCCAAACTATGCGGGTTAGAGATTATTTACGAACAAAGCCCAAAGCCTTGGACTGGTATGGACGTGCGCTATGATGGGGGACGCGTGATCGTGGATAAAGTTTATCTCGATGGGCCGGCCATGAAAGAGGGACTTAATGTTGGCGACGAGCTAATTAGTATGGGTGGTCTTCGCGTGCTCAAGGGCCAGTGGGAAAAAAATAGTGAATGGCTAAACTCGGGTACTCATTATGAAACTCTCGTGGCCCGCCATGGAAGACTTCATCAATTGAGCCTAACGCCTGGTTCGTCTCCGCGCGCGGTTAAAGAAATCAAGGTCTTAGACGAAACTCAGGCAAAGTTGAGCCTGGGTCTCAAGTAGGTTCTAAACTTTATTGAGTTTTCTTCCGAAAAACGAATAGATACCCCCTCTAGTGGAGGAAACTGTTCGTGAAATGGATCGCCAGATGGCCAGGAAAAATCCTAAAGCCCCATGATGGGCAGGAGCTGATTCAGCTTCTTGGCAGTGGTGTAATCAATGTTTACGACTATGTTTTCGATGTCACTTCCCACGAGTGGACCAGACTTCTAGAAATCGAACAAATTAAAGATGAGGTTATTTCTCATTTAGGTTTTGAACCCAATCCAAACGCGCCTGAGGCCAAAACTTTTGTTAAGCCTGACTTCGTTCCCCCCGCAGTACTCATTCAACATTCACAGGCTTTTGAAACAGGTTTTGATGATCCTGTGTTTTCAGCTGAGCCGGTCTCGAATGATTTTACTGTTTCAAGTGAAGAATTTGAGTTTCAAAAAAATCTAGTTGAGCAATTGCAAACGCAAAATGAAGAATTACAACTTCAGCTCTACCGCGCGACACACGATTCAAAGTCAAAAGAAGAGATCGAACAGCTTCACAAAGAGCTTGAGTTTCTAAAGTCTGAGGCGATGGAGCGAGAAGACGAGGTCCAATCGCTTAAGCTGGATAATGTCTCCTATAAAAATCGTATTCAAGAGCTTGAAGAGGGCAATGAACAACTCAATCAGGCCGTCACAGAAAAAGAAGAAAAATTAGAAGAGTATCTCAAAGAGAATGAGAAAATTGTCGGAGAGTTTAAAAAGCTTGCGCAAAATAATCAGGCCATGAAAACTCGCTTGAGCGAAGTGGCCGCCAAAGTTGATAAAGAGCGCAAGCAAAGTGCCATGCTCAAACAAAACGTGGTGAAACTCAATGAAGGCTTGGTTCTTTTAAAGCGCAAAAGTGAGCGCGATAAAATTGCCATTCAAGACCTCGAGCGCTTCAAGAAAATTCATGATGCTAAAGAAGAACAAGAACTCAATCGCCTTATTGGTGACTCGTTTGAAGTTGATAACTCTGCCGTTTGGTGGATTAAGTACGAATCGGAAGAAAAAGGTCCCTATACCTACGCCGATATGCGCTCTTTTATGAAGTATGGCAAAATCACCAAGGCAACCACCAGTAAGAAGACTGGCGGCAATTGGCAAGAGCTTCAGTCGCATTTTGAATTTAAAAATGACGTCCTTTGCAAAGAAGAAATGAGAGATGGCAAAAAAGTTCAACGCTTCTTCATTAAGCGTGGTGACTTTAGAGCGCCGTTTTATGACCTGGCACAAATCGAAATTGGCGCCAACTCGTACAAAGGCTATTGCTCGTCGCTTTCTGTCGGCGGTTGTTTCATTGAGCTTTCAAAACTCGACAAGCTACGCATGGAAAAAGATGGCAAGGTACTCGTCAAAATTAAAGCTGGCACATTGAGCGAAGAGCTCAACGTTCGCGCAGTCATCAAAAATATCTCTGATAAAAGACCAAGAGGCCTAGGCCTTCAATTTGAAGGGCTAAATGAAGCTCAAAAAGATGTGATTATCAAATTTGTTCATCAATACGTTTCTTCAAGCTCAAAGAAAGCTGCCTAGACCACTGGTCAGCTTCGAAGATTCGCCAGTAAAATAAAACTAATTTCTAAATATTTTTTGATTTCTAAGTCTTTAGATTTTATAGATTTCTTCACATTTGTGACCACAATTAAAATAAACTTACTAGGTTTAGATCGATGAACACCCGATACTTTGAAGCACGCTAAATTGTGTTGCACGTTTGTTGGGAGTTCTGAATGAAACAGTTTATTGCGATGCTTTGTCTTCTTTTTATTTTTCTCGGCTCAGCACTTGCCAAAAATTCCAAAGATTCACACAAGTCTTATCATAAAGACAAGAAAGAGCACCGCCATCACGACAAACATGACGACGACGACGATGACGACGACGATGACGATGATGACGACGATCGCTGTGAAAAAACAGAGTTTAAAAGCTGGGACAAGCTCAAAACCTCGCGAACGCTAACTTACGTCGAAGACGAATCCAGCATAAGCGTTACTTCAACTTGTAAGATTAAGTTTCATAAAGATTTCAGCTTCAGCACAACGAAAGACTTGAGCATTTCGGCAAAGAAAATCGAGTTCAAAAAAGATACGAACTTAATCGCTAAGCGTCTTTTATTAGCTGGCAGTAAGGAACTCAAGTTTAAAAAGAAATCTAAGCTATGCGCTGAT
>PBCC01000003.1 GCA_002716825.1 Halobacteriovorax sp.
GGATTATGAAAACTCCATTTTTTAATGCGCTTTTTGCTATGATTCCAGGTCTTGGCCAAATGATTCTCCTCGGGCATGTGCTTGATCGCTTAGAGAAGGACCCTGAACTTCATATCGTTCTCGACTCACCTGCCTCAGGTCATACACTTTCAATGTTTGAATCAACTCATAATTTTCATGAAATGTTTAAGACTGGAATTTTGGCCGACGATATTAAGCGCATGCACGCTTGGTTATCTGATGCTGGCTTTATGAAAGTTCACGTCGTCTCGCTGCCGACCAAGATGGCCGTCCAAGAGGGCAAGGAGCTTGGTCGCCAACTCAGCGAGCTTGGTTTGAACCCACCACTTCACTGGCTCAATTGCTCGATGGCCACAAATCAAGAAATCACTGACAGCCCGGACGCTGTGCTGCCAGAGTTTTTACAAAAGAAAATAAAGCTGGAAGAAATTCTAACAGATGAAGAATCTTTTCAAACGATTTTACCCTATATCGCCTCAGCAGACTTTGCTCAAATTGTTCAGGCCATTGAGCCCAAGCTAGTAGAGGTGATCGAGTGACTATGCCTGGCAAAAAACAATTAGAAATTTTTTGCGGAACAGGTGGCGTAGGCAAGACAACTCTCGCCGCTGCCAGAGCACTTCATTTGGCAAAAGAGGGTCACAAAGTTCTACTCATTACGATTGATCCTGCCAAAAGACTCAAACAAGTCATGGGCGTTTTAGAACAGGAAGCAGGCTCAGTTTCAACCGTTTCACTAGCTAACTTTTTTCCTGGCAATGAAAAAACGATTGATGTGATTCTAATGAATCCCGCAGCAACGCTTAAGCGTGTGGCGACAAAAAAAGGAAACCCTGAGTCTCTCGACAACCCGATCGTTAAAATTCTCACTCGCCCTTACGGCGGCATGAATGAGATCATGGCGATTATTGAACTCCAATTCCAATTAGATGAGAAGAGCTACGAACACATTATTCTCGACACTCCTCCAGGCAAACATTTCATCGACTTCCTTGGAGCGAGTTCTAAAATCAATGCCTTTTTCGACGGCTCATTTATTGAGTTATTCAAATTGTTCGGCAGTAAAAAGGATAAAAACCCAGGCATCTTTAAGCGCTTAATATCTTCGGGAATAAAGAAATTATTGAGCTATCTTGAGAAAGTAACTGGCCAGGGTTTTGTCGAAGATTTTATCAATGCGATTGCTGGAATCTATCAAAATAAAGATGTTTTTCTATCAGCATTGGCATTCGAACGGGATTTAAAACGTCGTGAGTTTTGCAATTGGTTTCTTGTAACTTCACAGGATCAAATAAAAGAACAAGACGCCTTGGAGCTTAAAAATAGCGCTGGTAAGATAATGCACGACGATAATTATCTTATTATCAACAGATCGCTCAACAAATCCTTAGCAGCGTGGCAGACAAAACCTAATGAGCCCATAAACAAGCTCAAGGAAGCTATGCTGAAACGTCAAAATAGGCTAAAAGGGATGGGCAATGAAAGCTTTAAAGCGACTCTGGAGTTTCCAGAAGTCAGCGCTTTTGAGCCGGCCAATCAAGTCGCCGACTTGGTCCAAACCTGGGAATCAATATGATTACGACCAAAGTGCAATTCGAAGAACTCGTTACAAAGAATTGGAACGAGCTTAATGCCTGGATCGATCAACGCATGGCCGAAGTTCCCGTTCCCATTTACTCTAGTGTCGATATTAGAGAGAGCAAGACTAAGTTTGCTCCGGTTGATCATAATATGTATCCGGCCGGTTTTAATAATGTCTGTGCTCTAGATCAAGACGCCTGCTCTATGGCCTTCAAATCTGCACTTGAACGTTTGGCTCCAGGCTGTCAGACGATTGCGATCTTACCCGAGAGCAACACCAAGAATAGTTTTTACCTCGATCACCTTGCGATCCTTGGCAAAATCCTTCGTGATGCCGGATTCAACGTTTCTTTCATTTCTTTTGATGAAACTATTTTTGACGGCAAAGAAAAACTAGAGCTCATTTCTTTTTCTAAGTTTGATGTGAAAATTGAAAAAGCTAAAATTGTCGACGGCATCATTCACAATCAAGCCGGCGCGCTAGAAGCTGTCATTTTAAATAACGACCAATCAAAGCCGATTGAGCTTGAATGGGATTCGATTAAGACTCCTGTCGTACCAACGCCAAAGATTGGTTGGTTTAAGCGCCATAAAGTTAGACATTTTCGTTTCTACAAAGAAGTTGTCGATAGTTTTGCTGCAAAGTTTGATATCGATCCCAATTTATTAATGGCCGACTTCACATGCGTTGACGGCGTTGATTTTGGAACCAAAGACGGCCTCGATAAGCTCGCCACTGCGGTTGATAAAGTCAAAGGTCGTATTGAAAATAAAAATGCCAAGATTTTTGTCAAAGGTTCACAAGGAACTTACGGCATGGGCATCATGGTGGTTGATTCCGGTGAGGATATTCTCACCATGAATCGAAAAGAAAGAAACAAGATGGACATTGGTAAAAATAGTATCAAGTTCACAACACTATTAGTTCAAGAAGGCGTAGAGACGATTATTAAGTACGATGAAATGCCGGCCGAAGTCACTATTTACCTCGTCGATGGCAAAGGACTTGGTGGCTTCATGCGTGCCAATGGTGAGCGCGACTCCCAAGCCAATCTTAATAGCCGCGGCATGATTTTTAAAAAGTATTGCATCAGTGAAATTCGTGAAAACCAAGACCATAAATGTAAAGAAGCTGTCTATTCAGTGATTGCCCGCCTTGCAACCCTAGCGGCCGGCCATGAAATTAAGGAAGTCTTATGATGAAAGGAACAAAACCCAATGTGCTCGAAGCAATCGGTGGCACTCCCATCGTTAAGCTCAATAAAGTTTGCGCGGAAGTAGAAAGTGAAATCTACGTCAAGCTTGAATATATGAACCCAGGTGGATCAACCAAGGACCGCATTGGTGCTTATATGCTTGATCAAGCAGTTAAAGAGGGAACGCTCAAACCTGGCGGGACTATTATTGAAGGAACATCGGGCAACACCGGCGTAGGCTTGGCCATGTGGGCAGCTGTGTATGGTTACAAATGTATTTTTGTGATGGCTGATAAGCAGTCACAAGAAAAGATTAACAACCTTAAGGCCTTTGGTGCCAAAGTCGTCGTTTGCCCTACCAATGTAGAGCCAGATGATCCTAGAAGCTATTACAGCGTCTCTAAGAGGCTCTCAGCAACCATCCCTAACTCTTTTTACGTCAATCAGTACGATAATTTGCATAACCGCGATACGCACTACACTTGGACTGCTCCAGAGATGTATGAGCAAACTGGCGGTGAGTTTGACACTTTCATGGCAACAGTAGGAACAGGCGGAACAATTTCTGGTTGTGGCCGTTACTTCAAAGAGAAAATGCCCAACGTAAAAATCATTGGCATCGACTGCGAAGGTTCGATTGTTGCTGAGTTTGCGAAAACTGGAAAAATGGGTCAGGCCCGTCCCTATGTGCTCGAAGGAGTTGGCGAAGACTTCATTCCTGAGAATTACGATTTTAAAAATATTGATGACTGGGTCGTGATTGGAGACAAAGAAAGTTTCTTAATGACCAGAAAGCTACTTAAAATGGAAGGCATCTACGCTGGTGGCTCTGCCGGGGCGGCCATTGTTGGCGCCATTAAGTATGCCAAGACACTAAAGAAGCCAGAAAAGATTCTCGTGCTTCTGCACGATTCAGGAAATCGCTACGCTTCTAAGATTTATAACGACGACTGGATGAGCACCAATAGCTATCTCGACAGCAGCTTTAGTGTTCAAATCAGAGATGTGTTAACGACACTTGGAAAAGGTAAGGGCAAAGAAATCTTTACTGTTAGTGATCGCGCGACCATTGGCGAAGCGATTAAGGTTATGGAGCAAAAAGGGATTTCTTATCTCCCGGTCGTCGATCAAGGCACCATTAAAGGTATGGTCTCTGAAAAGAATTTGGTTCGCCCAGTTCTGCTCGGTGAATTTTCTCAAAGTGATAATATCTCGCTTGCAACTCACCAAAATTTTAGAATCGTCGATGAGAATGAGTTACTTGAAAATGTGGCCAATGCGCTTCTTAAAAAAGAAATCGCTCTGGTTACCCGTGATGATAAATTGATCGATATTCTTACTGAAATCGATGTTCTGCAATATATGGCAAAGAAAGAGGCGCTCTAATGGCTAAAAAAGATAAAACAAAACAAGCTTTCGAAACTCGCACCATTCATGTTGGCGGTGAACCTGATCCGGTCACTGGCGCAATCATGCCGCCAATTTTTCAAACTTCTACTTTTGTACAAAAAGCTCCAGGCGTTCACCAAGGTTATGAGTACACCCGTTCTCACAACCCAACTCGCACACGTCTTGAGGAATGCCTGGCTTCACTTGAGAATGCTAAGTATTCAACTGTCACGGCAAGCGGACTATCTGCAGCTATGCTGGTTATGCACCTATTGCCGAAAGGGTCGAGGATCCTGGTTGGCGATGATGTTTACGGTGGAACTTATAGAATGTTCACGACGATCTTTCATGAACGTCATGAATTTAAATTTATCGACACGACTGATACGAAACAGACTCAAAAAGAAATTGCTGAGTTCAAACCAGCACTTGTTTGGCTCGAGAGCCCAACCAATCCACTACTTAAACTGACTGATATTAAGTCAGTTGTTGCGGCCGCCAAGAAAGTTAAGTCACAGGTTCTAGTTGATAACACTTTCATGTCTCCTTATTTCCAAAACCCAATGGATCTTGGTGCCGACCTGGTTCTTCACTCTATGACCAAGTATATCAACGGCCACTCGGATGTTGTTGGTGGCGTTCTTATGTACAATGATAAAAAACTCAACCAAGAGTTTTTCCGCCTGCAAAACAGTATTGGCCCATGCCAATCACCTTTTGATTCATGGCTCGTTCTTCGTGGACTCAAGACCCTTGCGGTTCGCATGCGCGCTCATGAACAAGGCGCCATGAAAATTGCCAAGTGGCTTGAAGCTCACAAACAAGTTGAGCGCGTCGTTTATCCAGGTCTTAAGAGTCACCCTCAACACGCTCTGGCGAAAAAACAAATGAGTGGTTTTGGTGGCATGATTACGTTCTTTATCAAAGGTGGTGTGAAGGAGTCGAAAAGTTTCTTAAAAGGACTTAAACTCTTTGCTCTTGCCGAAAGTCTTGGTGGTGTTGAAAGCTTGGTTGAACACCCGGCCATTATGACTCATGCTTCTGTACCAAAAAAGGTGCGTGAGAGTATTGGTCTTACCGATAATTTGATTCGCCTGTCAGTTGGTCTTGAAGATATAGATGACTTGATTAACGACTTAGAAAACGGTTTTAAACAGAAATAAGCTTTAGGGGTTAGTGCACTAGAGTCTTGTAAAAGTGCTAACCCCTAAAAATTCACCTTCGTCATAAACATTAGCGTACTTCACAACCATACTCTCAAAATGAAAATACATACCCGGCGCACCTTTGATGATCAGTTGCTTTGGATTATTGGGATTTAAATAGATATCGTTATTACTACCCTCGCCCCTAGCATGACTGTAGACCTCACCATCCCTAGCAATTTTCATTGTAAACTTACCATCAATTTTTTTGTCATCTTTTGGCCAATAATCAATGCCAAGCTCGATATCTTCGACTTTTCCCTTATGCTTTCCACTCATGCGATAGAGCTTTCCAGTAAAGTTGCCGTTAAGTCGCTTTAGTTTTGAGTACTTTGTAATAAGTTTTGAGCGAGCGAAATAAACCGCAGGGTCTCGAAGGAGATAGGTCGTCGTTTTCTTTAAGCCTGGTTCATACTCAATTCGATCACGGATAAATTCATTGCCAAGGATCAACTTCTTGGCTTCTTCCTCATTAAAAAAGAATGCGATTTCAGCAGCAGGTGCAGCTTTAGGTTCTTCGTCTTTAACTATTTCTGGTTGATATTCTTCTGGCGCATTCACCACGTCATTAATATCACCGCTATATTTCTGTGCATTCTTGATGCCAATAGAGGCCAAAAAGAGAAGAAAGGCTTTCTCAATTTTTTGTGTATCAACACTCTCTTGGACAACAGGACAAACCGGCTCCGCACTCTTAGTTTCTATTATTTTGGGAGCACAGATTTCTGTAACGACAGGTGAAGTGTCTTCATCCACCCAAAAAGAAAGCCCTCCAATCAAGAGGGCTCCGATAACTAATCCTAAGAAAAACTGTTTCATTAAAATGAACCTGTCGAGCCTTCAACACTAGGAATAGGTGTGGCAACAGGCGCCGTGTTCGTTTCAGGCATTGGGCTTGAACTTGGCTGTGGCATGATCGATCCTGAATGGCGTGATAGAACGATGCCTTGTCCAAGGTAGCGTTGAAGCAGACTAAAAGCACAGTAAACCTTACCATGATCAGAAGAGAGATCTTCTTTTTCACCTTGAGCAAAAATTAAACCATCATCTTGAATCATACTTTTAAGTCGATCGAGCTCACCACAATAGCTCGACTTTGTACCTTCAACACATAAGCCCTCGCGTTTTATCACCTCAACTGCGCCAGCGCCTTTTTTCATATGAACTGGCTCACGACATACATCGACAACCCAAGCATCTTTAATAAACTTAAGCTTTTCATGGCTAATTGTGATGACACATTTTTCTTTACTCACACCCAAGATGTTTTGCGTAAGTCCAAAGGGAAATCCCTTATGCGAAATACTTGTCTCATAGCTAGCGTCGAGGCACTGGCTTTCAGTGTAACTGTTCGCCATAGCAAAGCTTGGAAGTGACATTAAAATAAGCAGGCTAAACTTGAAGAATTGCATTTTTATCCACCTCTATAAGTATTGCTGATGCATCTGTTTTTAAAAAATCTCTAGTTTGTTCTTTCTTTAATAAATAGAATAGTTCACCCATCTTCTCATGAGTACTCTTCTTTTCCATCCCCTTCAGAAAATCACCCCACTTTTCATCGCTTTCGTGCTGGGTTCCCTTCAGGTTTTTGGCATAGCCACTCGATCGAAGCAAGATAGGTTCACCGCGACCAAGTTTGAATTCTACTCTGGCTTTTTCTACAAAGTTGGGATTAAGCTCAAGCTCGTTAGCGCGATTTACTGTGCTGCCATTTCTCCAAATGGTCGCCCCGCCGAAGTTATAGCCGCGCACTTCCATCGTATTCGTGTCCAAGCTCAGCAGCAGAAGTTCGACATCTGCATTTTGCAATTTCTTTAACTCGTAGCTTAAGGCGGCAATAAACGCTTCTAAAACTTCATCCGTGCAGGATTTTTTCGATCTTAATTCTTCGAAGTGTCCTAGAATGGCTGAACTGGCAACGTAGGAGTTCGACGATGCCATCAGAATCAAAACTTCACGCTCCATTGAAACAGTATCAAAGAACTCTCCCCCAGCACTCTCACCTGCGGCAAACTTACTGTGAATAGACAGACCTTTGATTTTTTCACCACGAAGGGGAACAAGTCTTTCGTGTAATTTTTTAATTCTATGAAGTTCGGAAAGATTTTGTGTCACTAGCGCATTCAGTTTAGCTGTCAGCGCTTTAATTTCTCCCATCTTACCAGCGCCTTCTCTGGCCAAAATGGCCGAACGAATCACCGGTAGATAAAACTCTGGGTCTCTGGAGAAATCGACGAAGGCATGGATCTGGGTTTGCTCCATACAGAGTGTTCGCATCTTCCACACATCGCCAACATCCATACTTTGAATATCGCCTAAAAGCAGAACCTGCGCCTTGGCCTTTGAAAGGCTAAGCTCTAGTCCCTCGCTCCAACCATAGTCCAAAAGTACTAAATGTTCAGAGTCTGCTAGAGCAGCGTCTAAGTCAGCATCTTTATCGACGTGCTTGATCTCGGCCGCATCGATAGGCAGTCGTTTAATGATTGAAGCCAACCAGCTCTTAAATCGTGGATGGCGGCTAAATATAAGAGTCTTTTGCATGGACATTCCTTCGTCCTGTTCTCAATTTCCACCATTATACGGAAGCTTGTGCTTTGGTGAAACCGTAAATAGCTGATTACGCAATAAAACCACAAATAATTGTCATCGCATTGCTTATTGAGGGCGGCGTATCTTGCCGAAACAAGGATTGCGACTAAAGTTCAGGCCCTAGTTGACCGATTCGATCATGTGCTGGCGTTAAAATGACTACTGGCGCCAAATAATTTTGGACACTTGTCCAAGCCGCTAATGAGAGATCGAATGAGCGATAAAAAGAGCAATGTAATCTCACTTCACGGACATAAAGTCGCGGTCACTACAAGTCGTGAAGCGGAAACGTTACGCCAAAGTCAGAAAGAATTTTGCGAGCAAGCTGTTCGCAGTATTTTACATGCCCTGGATTGTAAGGATCATTACACTTACGGTCACAGTATGCGTGTTGCTTATTACTCACTCACTCTTGGAAAAGAGTTAGGGCTTGATCATGAGGCTCTTTATAACCTAGAGCTTGCTGCACTTTTTCACGATATTGGAAAAATTGCTGTACCCGACGCTGTTCTCAATAAGCCCGCGCGCTTAACTGAAGAAGAATTTTTGGTCATGAAATCTCATCCGTCTAAGTCGGCCGAGATTCTTAAAGGCTTTGCTCCATTTGAAGATATTGCTCTTTGGGCAAAACATCATCATGAACGCTACGATGGCCGTGGCTATCCAGACGGTATGAAAGGTGATGATATTCCTCTTTATTCTAGAATTATTCTTATTGCAGATACATTTGATGCTATGACCTCAACGCGTCCCTACCGCAAAGGTCTTCCTTACGAAGTGGCTTTTGCCGAGCTGATTGAGTTCTCGGGCTCTCAGTTTGACCCGAACCTAGTCGAGCACTTCATTACGGCCATGCGTCGTGAAGAAGGGAAAAACGAGCAAACCTTTAAACTCACTATTGTCGATGGTGAATTTAATAAGGATGCCGCTTAGTTTTTGACCTGATTCTGCATACTCGATATGATCGAGTCATGAAAATATCAATCATCATTCTCTTTTTATCCTCTTGTGCATTACTTGGCCCTAAAGCGCCACTGACTTCGCCTCAGCTCATTACAGGCGGAAGTGATATTAGTAATCTCAGCTCAGATGAAGTGGCAAAGCAGTTAACTCGCGATACCACTATGGGTGGCGGCATTTTTGAACTACAAGCCACACCTTTATCAAAGGCGTTAATGAATCAGAGATGGCAAGAATTAAGTAGCAGTAGGGCCTATAGTCCTAAGGACTTGGCTAAAACGAAGTCTTGGCATATGAGTCGCTTTATCGATAAAAAAACCTGCGTTGATTTTCATTATAGTGTGACGAGATTCGAGCAAACTAAATTTCTTGCCAACTGGAAGCTCATTTTAGAGCTTGAGGGTGAACAATACGAGATGAACTGGCTTGAGCAACCTGCGGCTGAAAGTATTTTTGTATCACAGGTTGCAACTCCAACTCATATGGCGCGCAAATGGCATAATCAAGCCATTGCCTGTACCAGCACAGAGCTGCCGATTGAAAGAGGATTCACACTTAAAGTACTCTCAAACTATGTGCCTTGGCCTTTTTCATCAGAGGCGCGTATGGAGTGGTTCTTTCAGCCTCTGACTAAAGAAGATGAAGCGGCTTTGATTGAGCGGCAGAAGAAAAAACAGCAAAAATACAGAGGCTGGTAAACTCAAGGGGCTAAAAGATTCGATATATCTTCTGGTTCTGATATTGATTCAACTTTAACCTCTTCAATATCTTTCTTTCCACAAAAGTCAGTCGGTTCAGGTTTATTAACGTAGAACTTCTGAATCGCTGCACAGTCAGCGCCTGAGGCATAAACATCTCGAGTCACGCATTCAGCACTTTGTACGTTTTCCTCGTTCCACTTCTGATTTTCGAAACAAGTAAAATAGCTAAACTTATCGACACAGGCCCAGTGACCCTCACGACAATTATAAACAAGTCCACGTCCTGTTCTTAGATAATTAGGTGGCTCGACATAACTAGGATCATTTCGACCTAGCTGTGTTTTCATATTGTCCTCAGCCATCTTGCCCGACTTATCCACTGCCTGCATCAGGGCATCCAGACTATTGTCTTGATCGGCCTGAGGATTTGGAATATTCTCACTCGGAGTTGTCTGACCAATGTTTTCCATAAAGTCCGGTGTTACCACGGCTTCAGGAGTAGGAGCTGGTGTTGGCTCATCTTCGATGGTTAAAACCTCTGGCACAGTCTCAAGTGGAATTTCTGGCTCTGGTTCAGGCTCGGGAACAAACTCTGGATCTTCGATAACAACGGGCTCACTGGTAGGTTCTACCGTTGGCTCTGGAGTTTCCAAGGCAGCACGTTCTGCTGCAAGCTTAGCCTCTTCTGCTTCTTTCTTCTTAGCTTCAAGTAAAGCTTTTTTGGCCGGACTCATGACAACCGGAACATCCGGAACCACAAGCTCCTCTTCTGTATTTAAGAATTCATCGGCTGCAAAAAAAATAACAGCAAGGATCGCGATAGCACGAATGATTTTTGATCGTTTGGCTTTCTTCTCGGCCTCTTCATCATCTTCTTCGTCTTCCTCGCCATCATCGTCTTCATCACCTTCTGCCATCTCGGACAGATCATGATTAGCAGTTGCCTCATCGCTATCGACTTCATCATCATATTCCTCCTCCTCTTCATCAAGATGGATCCCCATCTTTTCGCGAAGAGCAGGCGGCAGTGCTTCGAGTAATTTCTTTTTTAACTCATCGAGATTCAAAGTCTCTCCATTTACTGATATATGTAACTTATCGAATTTTCTCGGGAGAAGTTAAGTGTCTGAAATTGATGATGGCGTTATTAAATATCAACGGGTTTTCACCCCGGCCGATGCGCTAGAGCACCATGAATACAGGGACCTTGAAAGCTGGAGAAAAAAACTCTTCCAATTAAAGCTCATAGGAGAATACCCAAGCGTATGTATCGGCTATGGCAATATGTCGCAGCGATTGGAGCCTTCGCTCCCGATTCAGTTCATCATCACTGGAACTCAAACAGGTAAATTTGAGGAATTAAACGGAGAACACTACACCACCGTCACGGGTTATAACTTAGAAAATAATATGATCGAAGCCAAAGGCTGTATTGATGCTTCAAGTGAAGCCTTAACTCATGCTGCTCTTTATGAAGTCCATCCCGAGATCAAAGCTGTATTTCATATTCACGACAAAGTTATTTGGCAAAGTATGCTTGATGGCGATTTTCTATACACAAAAAAAGATATTCCCTACGGCACAGTTGAGATGGCGAGGGCCGTACAGGAAATTGTGAAGACCAAAAATTCTGGAGTTTTCGCTATGGCAGGTCATGACGATGGAGTGGTGGCCTGGGGTAGTAGCTTAGATGAAGCCGGAGTTGAAATCATGAAACTCGTTAAACTTTTTAAAACTTAACCCACTCTACGCATAGAGGAGCATTTTCGGGATTAAGTCTAATGCCGTGACCTTTTTCTAGTCTCAGTTTTCCTTCTCCAAGCTTTTTTTGTAAGTGCCAAATAAACCATCCCATGGTTTTACGGTGATTCACTTCGACGCAAGGATATTCCCCTTCGCTCAAGAGAAAAGAATCGATTTCAAGAATTCCCCTAGCACCTTGCTCGTGCCAATACTTTGCCATTTTATTTAAAGCGCTTAGGCATGACGTTGGAGTATCAATGACTTCCCCGCCGAGAAAATTTCCTTGGGAATTTTGATGGTTTTCCACGCTAAAGAGAAGAGTCGCTGAGCTTTCATCGAGTTTAAAAGTTGTGCCAATCACTTTAGAAATATCTAGGGATTGCTCAAGCAGTAGAGGTCCTTTTAAAAGTCTGGTTTCAATACCTTTTTGATAGCCTGGATCACTTAGTAGCTCACGACTAATTCGCCATTGCCCTGTGCCCCCCATCATCCACGGGTCTTTTAAACGCCATCGCCCTTCACCCATCATTTCATCTAGCTCACTCCAGGTAGAGACGACTCCACCGAGTGGAGTCCATAGATCTAATACTTGATTTGCTTTGTGGCACTCAAGCTTACAATTCGTTTTTTTTGCCAAAGGTTCGAGCTTGCCCCACCAAGGATAGGCTTCAGAGGTTTCCTGAGTAACCACTCCTTCGACACTCTCCAAAAATTTATGGTCATACTTTTGATCAGTGGCCAGAGGTAAGCTTTCATCACAGTAAAAATAAAGTGATTCCATCGATGGCTTTAAGACGCGATTCATCCATGCCGGAACTGGCACGCGATACAAATCATATTCAAAATTAAAATTTACGGCGTTGCTTTCCATGTTTTTCGCTGAGTAATTCGATAATCATCTTGGTAATTTGTGAGCTTATCTACAAAGTCACTTGATAATCCGGAACGTGTTCGAAGTTCAGGCTTATATAAGATTCCTTTGGCACGACATGGTGTTAATAAGGGTGGAAGATTATCCATATAAAATGACCAAAGATCATTGCCTTTATTAACTCTATCCATCCAGCGAGCACCGCGGGCGACGTGAATAATTTCATCTTCAAGCACAATATTCATCGTTTGCACGGATTTTTCATCGCCCAATTCTTTAAATACTTCAGCATAATAGCTGGCAAAATCTAGGTTTGCTGATTCGAAGGTCAGCGCCATCAGCGCATAAAATTGTTCTGGAGTTTTAAGATTCGGAGTTTGCCGCCAAAAAAAATCATTGAGAGGAAAGTCACCAAACTCAATCCCAAGCTCTTTCATGCGAATGATATAAAGCTTCATATGCTTTTGTTCATCTTTCATGGTGGCTATTAGATCTTTTTTAAATCGTATTCCGGCCTCATCGCGATGAGGATAAACGAGTAACGCAGCTGCCATCATCTCTAGGGCCAAGAGTTCGTGATTGGCAAAGAAATGAAAGGCAATGGCCTTCTTTTCATCTTCAATAAGTGACCCTTTACCGGGGAACTTTTGTTTGCGATCAGAAAATTCAATCGTTTTATTTCGACCTGGAAGACTTGGATAGTGATGAAGCTTTAAGTCGATATCTTCAAAAGGTTCAATCGAGCATAACTTTTCTTCTAATGATTTTCCGTAAAGTATCTGCTCGGCCGAATCTATCCAACTGCTCATTACTTTTTACCTGTAAACTTTCTCTTTTTACTGCGGTTTTTATTTCCACCAAATTTTGAGCCAGGCTTTGAATCTTTTTTAAATTTCCCACCAGGTCCACCAGGTTTTTTAAACCCTCCTGGCTTGCCAGGTCCTCGCGGGCCTCCACGACTTGGAGCCCCTCTTCTGGCAAAACGTTTATTAGCAAAACACTCTTCACAGATAGCAAACTTAGAACGATCGGGAAGTTTACTGCCGCAACTTGCACAGGTTGGCACGATACGATCAGACAACAGATGGTTTAATTTTTCGATGGCCGCAGTCTTATTATCAAGTAGTTCATCTTCATCGAATTCGAAGTTCTTGCCCGAGAAATGTCTTGCTAACCACTGGTAGAGTTCAACGCATTTAATAGATGTCTCGAGATAGTCGATATCTGTTGATTTAGAATCAATTTGATCATTTCTGATAAATCGTCCTGCTACGTAGTGGTTAAGAATCCAAACATAGTATTGAACGTGTTCCATCAAACCAAGATTAACCGGCGCGCAGGCGAAGCCAAATATTTCAGCTGAACTAAGATTGCCGTCCTTATCCGCTTCTTCCACAGTTTCGGCCAGCTCAATCATCTCTTTAAGATCAACGCAGAAAAAGGGCTTTTTAAAGCTCATGGTGTTGAACAGGCGAAGAAACTCAGACAGGCTCAGTTTTTCTAGCCCATTACTTTCAAGAGCGTTATTTACCTGAGAAAAAATATCTAGATCGGGCCCAACCATACACTTTGTCTGTTGATCGAGCTGATTATTAAGTGCATCCTGAATGATATTGAGGCCGTCTTCGACTTTGGTCAAACAGGTTGTATAACCTGTAGGGAATCGATTAAAACGTCCCGCACGACCTGCAATCTGCTTGATTTCACTCGGGGTAATCGGGTGCTCAACATTGTTAATATATTTAGAAAGAGTTGAAAAAACGATTCTTCTAACTGGTAAGTTCATACCCATAGCAATGGCATCAGTTGAAACCATAATATCAGTCGTACCATTATCAAATTTTTTCGCCATTTCGCGGCGAACTTCAGGAGAGAGTCTGCCGTATACGACAGAAACTTTAAAGCCTGCGCGCTCAAGCTCAGACTTAAAGCGAAGGGCATTACGTCTAGAAAAAACGATAAGTGCATCGTTCTTTTCAAGATTGCCGACAGTAATTGGTCTATTTTCAACTACAAGCTCAGTCATACGCTCATAGTTTCTGACTTCAAGAGTATCGCCACACAAATCGGCGATTTGTTGAACGAGATCAAAGACACTTGGATCACCACATACATGAATCTCTGGTGCCATGATATTCACCAGTGCTCTTGTCCATGCCCAACCACGTGACGAGTCAGTGATCATTTGAATTTCATCAATTACGCAACAATCAAAGTCCTGTTGTAGGCGTGCCATTTCAATAGTTGAAGAAGTATGGGTTGCTCCTTCAACTTCAATGACTTCTTCACCTGTAAGGAGCATACACTTTGCTCCCTTGGAATTGAGAGTGTCATAAAGCTCACCTGCCAAAAGTCTAAGCGGAGCGAGGTAACAACCCGTCTTGGCTGCCGCAAGTGCTTGGATGGCGTGATAGGTCTTACCAGAGTTGGTTGGGCCCATATGATAGATGATCTTTCGATTCATATGTCTAGCATTAGAATGAACCCAGAACTCTCCTAGATATTCCTGTAAGATTGTCCCTGAAATATCTTTGCGCTTAAGCACCATGACGGACTTAACAGTTTTTTGAAACTCACGCTCAATCCACTGCTCGCTCTTCCATAGAGAGGATCCAATACTTGTAAAAAACTTCTTATAATCTGTCTCGCTTAAGAACTCTTCACCAAGTCCATCTTGAACCAGCATTCCGGTAAGATGCGGCCTTAGGTACTTTTCTCGAAGCACAGCGACTTCTGATGGGTAAGTGAAAGAATCCTTCACCATACTCTTAACTTGGCTTTCAAGGCGATTGAGTGTCGAACGCTTGAGCCTATATCTTACCTGGTGAAATCTTTTATCAAGTGATTTTTGAAGGCCATAGTACAAATCGGAAACTGAGCGTTCACCTGTGTGAAGAGCTTCTTCAATTTGCTTTTGGACTAAGCTTACTTCTTCTTGGCATTGCTCATGTACTATATCTCTAAGCTTGGCACGATAATCGGTGACACATTGGTGGCACTGACATTCAAGCTCTTCCAACTTTCGATCGAGCGTAAAATGTTCAATAATCTCTTTTTGTGTTTTGGTGTGAGCGTCTTCAATATCTGAAAGCCATTTTCTAATGACTCCAGTGTGAAGGTCCATAATTTTGGGATTAAGTCCGCCATCTTGACCAAAAAAGAATTTTTCTTTTTCTGGAAATAAGCAATCATCTAAAAAAACTAATTCAATGACATTATTTCGTTCAATAAATTCATGCCAAGGACCAAACTCTTCTTTAAATTTATAAGTCAGTGAAGGGTATTTTTCGAAAAGTTCGTTGTACTGACGTTGAGTTTTTTCAATAAAGTCTAAAACGATTTCAGCATCTTCTAAGCTTCTAACGTAATCATCTTCATCGGCGTAGTTATTAACCTTGATGATGGTTTTTCGTTCAGCATCGAGGTGTTCTTTTAATTGAGAATATTCGGGAAGTTTTGGAAGATCGCTTGTTGCCAATTTGGCTTATCCTAGTCAGGCGGGGCTAAATCCCCTGAGTTAATATTACTAGGCAAGTAACTGCTAGTAAATTGACTCAGGGGTAAAAAATTAACGATCTAGTTCGACAATAAATGCGACGCCAAGTTGAGAGAACTTAGCTGCGTGAGATGCACTACCACGAGAAACCTCAATTAGGTCACCTGTGGTGTGGATTTTTCTATTCATGTCATTCTTGCGAGCTTCAAATGGCATACTGGCCGGAAAACCATTTGAATGCCAAGAAGCGTGGTCTGAACAACCGTAACCACACTTATCATAGCCCCAACGAAGACCTTGCAAGTACTCATCAATAATTCTACCGATAAACTCGTTTTGATCAGCGTTTGTGAAATCTGTCATCATGACGATGTCGAAATTTTCAGAACCTTTGAAGTTCGTCATATCGAGCTGCATAACGCCAATAACAGACTTACCAGCGTTTTTGTAAGCAGAAGCAATTTCTTTAGAACCACGTAGTCCAACTTCTTCCGCAGCATAGCCCATGAACTGAATAGTTTTATTTGGGCGATATGAGTTTTCCATTAGAACGCGAATAATTTCTGTAATCGATGACATTCCAGAAGCGTTATCATCTGCACCAGGAGCAGTGATATTGCTTCCGCCCATCCAGCCAGAGATTGAGTCAGCGTGTCCACCAACAACAACAACTTCTTCAGGATTAACTGCACCAGTGATCGTCATAACGACTGAAGGTTGCTTCCAAGCTGAGTGCTCAAAGAACTCAACTTTTACATCATTTCTACCGCTAGCAAGTTCTGTCCACTTCTGCTTAATCCACTCTTGAGATTGAACGCCGTATTCAGATTGATAATAACGATTTTTAAAAGATGAAAGCTTACGAATCGTTGCTTCAATTTCAGAAGCATTGACCTGTGGGATTAGTTTTTCAACTGTATCTTGTTGATCAATAGTATAATTAGCAAAAATAGCTTTTTCGGCCATCATGCGAGCATCGTTTGAATACAGCTCAAGCTTTGCTGAAGCTGCATTATCGTGGAACATATAGCCACCACAACGATTAAACTCTTCGTGCATCATTTCTGATAAGAATTCGGTTGCCGTCTCTTTTGTTCTGATTACGGCAATACCGTCTCTCACTTCTAGAACTTCAACATGGTGTCTGAAATTCTTCTTAGCGCTTGTTAGAGCATCGGCATCAATCGTTAGATAAACGTCGCGATCAGAGTTTTTGATATTGAGTTTTGAGAAATCAGTATGCTCGTGAGCCTGGACAGAAAATCCAGTACCCAAGGTCATAACCATTAGCATCATGCTTAGTTTATTCACTTTAGCCCTCCGTTGGCCGTGCAAGTATTTTGCGTTTCTTCCTTGAATGTCATTACAATGAATGGACCAAATAAGTGTATCGCTCTTTAATAAGATTGCGAGCACGCATGCCTCATAAATTCTTACAGGTGATTATGAATATTTCCACATGGTTAACGCAGACGTTCAAAATAAAATACCCAATTATCCTAGCGCCAATGTTTTTGGTCTCTAATGATGAGATGCTCATTGCTGCTGCTAAAGCTGGCATAACCGGTTGTATTCCGGCGCTTAATTACAGGACACCTGAAGAATTTGAGGCCGGATTGAAGAACCTCAAAGATAACTGCCCCGGACCCTTTGGCGTCAATCTCATTGTAAACAAGTCCAATGTTCACCTTCCAAAACAGATTGAGCTTCTGACTAAATACGTCCCCGATTACATCATTACTTCTTTAGGCTCACCGCGCGAAGTGATTGAGAGAGTCGGAAAGCTAGGAGCTAAAATATTCTGTGATGTGGTCGACGTCGACTACGCTCTAAAAGTTGAAGAGCTTGGTGCTGATGCTCTAATCGCCGTTAACTCTGGAGCGGGCGGACACGCAGGAAAAATCCCGAGCTCAATTCTAGTTCCTATGCTCAGAGAGAAATCAAAGCTACCGGTGATTGCTGCCGGCGGCGTTGGAACGGGTGATGCTCTACTCTCTATGCTCGCACTTGGGGCAGAGGGAGCTTCCATCGGTTCCCCATTTATCGCGACTCATGAAGGTGGGGTGAATGCTGACTATAAACAAGCCTGTATTGATTATGGTGCTGCCGACATTGCCATGACTTCAAAAGTTTCCGGTACTCCGTGTACCGTTATCAAAACACCCTATGTTGAAAAAATTGGTCTAGAGCAAAATTTTATTGAGTCATTTTTAAACTCGAACAAGCAAGTTAAGAAGTACGCAAAGATGCTGACCTACTACAAAGGGATGAAGCTGCTTGAAAAAGCTGCTTTTTCTGCCACTTATAAAAGTGTATGGTGTGCCGGCCCATCCATAGAGTTCTCTCACAAGATTGAATCAGTTGATGAAGTCGTCAAACGACTCATCACCGGAATGGAACAGGCCAAGAAGCAGTTGGGAGCACGCCTAAGTGACTAAACCAAAATTTTCGCTTTTAGGAAATCCTAATTACACGCGATTGTATATTGCGGGCACATCCTCGGAACTTGGTTCTTTCGTAACTGAAACCGCACTGATGCTGCTGGTTTTTAAGCTTTCTGGCGATAATAAAAGTTATCTTGGCTTAACCAGGGCCGTCTTTCTTCTCTTTCTCACTATCGGTGGAATCCTTGGTGGTCCTATCGGAGCACTTAAGAACAGACGCTCTGTTCTCATCTTTTGTGACATCATTCGTATCCCGATCGTTGCCTCACTCCTCTTCCTAAAAGATCCTGATGCCATTGTATGGATGAACGGCATGATCGCACTCTTTACCGGAATCTTTAATCCCTCTCGCCAGGCCATGATCAATGAGATTGTGCCTCAAAAACAAATTAAAAAAGCGAATGCCCTGTTTGGCTCGACTTTCGCAACTCTTCACTTAATAGGTCCCTTTCTTGGTGCTTGGATTTTTGCTCAAACTGGGCGCATGACCGAAATCTTAGCTTTTGATCTTTTTACCTACTTTATTGGTATTTGGTTTCTTTCAAGAATTGTTTATCAACCCAAAAGCTCAACCAATGCTCTAAAGAGCAATCTCGCCAACGAGCTTCGCCAGGGATTTCGCTATCTCAAAGGCCGTCTCGACTTGATGTCGATGTTTGCTAACAATATTATTGCCGGTTTTGTCATAGGATTATTAATCCCACTACTTCTGCCTTTTGTTCAAGAGCAGCTTGGAGGCGGTGAAAAGGAGTATGGCGTTCTGCTTTCGCTCTTTGGCTTGGGTGGAATTGTTGGCGGTTGGTTTTCACATAAAGCATCTCAAAATTTTTCTACAGGAAAGATTATAACCATTTCAATCTTCATTGAGCCTTTAATGATGGGCTGGTGGGTGATGAATACAAGTTTGATGATGGGCTATCTTATTTTCTTCCTTTGGGGTGTCTTAGTCTTTACGAGAATTCCATCTCAGCTCAATCATATTTCCGAAACTGTCCCATCTAATGTTTTAAGCCAAATGTTTTCGCTACTTGATCTTGCTTTTGTTATCCCTAATATTTCGAGCGGAATTCTTCTAACATTCATTGCTAACGATCATAAAACTGTCGATATGCTCTTTATTGCTGCTCTAGGTTTTGTCTTTTTGATTTGGCCACGTGCTTTCCTCAAAGAGACACAAAGCTTATTTAGTAGTGAAGTTCTCAAGGTTGATAGAGATAATGAGTCTTTGTCTTAATATTAGAATCATTTTATACTCTCTACATGAAATCTCACATCTGGCTTAGAAGCGAAACTAAAGATCACGAACGTCGTACACCTCTTACACCTATTGGTGCTCAGCAGTTGATTCAAGACGGTCATATCGTCACTGTTGAAAAATGCAATGATAGAATTATCAAAGACAGTGATTATCAAAATGTTGGCTGCCAGCTAGTTGATGCTCTCAGCTGGAAAACTGCTCCTAAAGAGACCATTATTTTGGGGTTAAAAGAATTACCTGAAAATGAGTCCGACCCACTTATTCATAAGCATATCTTCTTTGGACATGCCTTCAAAGGCCAAGCTGGTGCCACTGAATTACTAAAGCGCTTTAAAAGTGGTGGTGGTTCACTTTATGATCTTGAGTACCTCATAGATGAAAACCAACGACGTGTCGCTGCCTTTGGTTTTTGGGCCGGATTTACTGGTGCAGCGGCCGCTATGGATTCCTGGGCAGATTTATCTCAAGGGAAAGATTTCTCACCTCTTCACGACTATGAACACCAAGATGAATGGATTGCCTCCCTCAAAAAACGACTGATCGGCCAAGCTCCCAATGTCATGGTTGTTGGTGCTAAAGGGCGCTGTGGAAGTGGTGCTCTCACTCTTTTAAAGAAGATTGGTATTTTTCCTACATCTTGGGATTATCAAGAAACAAAAGAAGGTGGGCCTTTTAAAAAGATCGCGGAGCATGATGTTTTTATCAATACCGCTTTGATCAATACCAAAATTCCACCTTTTATCAATGAAGAAATACTCGAAGACCAAGCGCTATCAATTATTTGCGATGTGAGCTGCGATCCATCTGGAGAGCTCAATCCCATACCTCTTTACGACAGAGCTGGATCATGGCAAAAGCCGCTTCAATCAAAGCTCTTAGCTGGTAAAATTAGACATATCTTAGCGGTCGATAATCTTCCGTCTTTATTGCCGAAAGAAAGTAGTGAGGATTTTGCAGAACAGCTACTTCCTCACCTTAGGTCTTTTGCCAGTGATCATTCGAATTCAATCTTCGAGCGTTCACTAGCATTCTTTAAGAGTCATTCAGATAAGATATAAATCCAAGGTCTTTGAACGACGAATGATTCTGACTGCGCTTCTTCAAGCTCATCGAATATTTTCCCGCGTACATCTAAGAAACTTGCCTTAGCTTTATCGAGGCGAATTGAGATTTTGCCGTCGTTTGGATCTTGGCTGATTAGTCCTTCAAATTTAACTGTGGCACTAATGCCAATGCTGACAGAGACTTCGCCTTTAAACTTATTATTTGAAATATCAAGTTTAAGACTTTTAACTTCTGTATCCCCGCCACGACCAGTAACGTCCAAAGCCCTCGCAAGAGCATCTAAGATTGTTTGAAACTGATCTGAGCGCAGTGCACTTTGATAAACTAACTTTGACAAACGAATCGATGCAGAACCATTTAAACAGCTTTGGACAAGATCACTCGATCCTGAGCACTGAGCAGAAAGCCCTTCGATGTGAACTCTTTTATCTTCATGAAGTCCGACCAAAGATGACATAGCAACTCTTTGAGATTGACCAGCGACAACAAGATCAACCCCATTCCAAGAAGCGCTCTTTAGATCTTTCACCCACGCGGCCGGCTCACTCCACTCCCATGTCTCTTCAGGAGTTGAAAGAAGATAACCTTCACCTAGAGCTTCTAACGTTATATTGATGCGCTCCTTATCCTGGCTTGGGATACTAAATGTATCTGCCGTACCCGTACCATTTGGAGCATTATACTCGCCGCTAAAACCAGTAATATTAAACTGATCAGAAGCGTGCGATTGTAGAGATAAGATAAGTGCAATGAGAGCGCAAAGACGCATAAGTATTCTCCGAGATTCAAGTGATATAAACACTCATCGAAGAATATCAATTCTGACCTTTGCGCTTACTTTAAATTCGGCAAGTTCAGCCGCCGTCCTAAACTAAACCTGCTCGCTCTAGTAATGGCTCAACTGAAGGCTCCTGACCTCTGAAAGCTTTGTACAGCTCCATGGGATGGGCACTTCCACCTTTTTCAAGAATTTGAGTCCTGAACTTTTTCGCAACCTCACGATTAAAGACGCCTTTTTCTTGAAAGTAGGCAAAAGCGTCGGCATCGAGGACTTCGGCCCATTTATAGCTGTAATAGCCTGAGGAGTAACCTCCATCAAAAATATGCGAGAATGCTGTGCTTGAACATACACCTTCAATCTTAGGCGTTAGTCTTGCGGGCTCTGTTACTTCTTGTTCAAATTTCTCGATATCTTGGATATGAGACGGATCACCTGAGAACCACCCCATATCAAGTAGGCCAAAGGCTAATTGTCTTAATGTGCTTCGACCTTCATGAAACGATGCTGCTCTTTTAACGTTGGCCACCAGTTCAGCTGGAATTGTTTCACCTGTTTCATAATGTTTCGCAAATAAGTCTAAGCATTCTTTTTCGTAAACCCAGTTCTCAAAGATCTGACTTGGAAGCTCGACAAAGTCCCAATACACGCTGGTGCAAGAAAGTGATCTGTATTTTACTTTTGAAAGAAGTACATGAAGAGCATGACCAAATTCATGAAATAATGTCAGCACTTCATCTAAACCTAGTAATGATGGCTTAGTGGCCGTCGGTTTTGTAAAATTACAAACGATGGCAGCGTGAGGTCTTATATCAACGCCTTTCTCTAGCCACTGAGCGCGGATGTCATTGGCCCACGCACCACCAGACTTAGTCGCTCTTGGGAAAAAGTCGGCATAAAAAAGACCAATAAAGCTTCCATCTTCATCGTGCACTTCATAAGGCCTTACGTCTTTATGATAGACTGGAATTTGACTGTTTAGCTTAAATTTTAAGCCATAGAGTTTTTCAGCAACACCGAAGACACCATCAATGACATTTTCAAGTTTAAAGTACGGACGAAGTTGTTCATCATCGACGTTAAAGCGCTCTTTTTTTAACTTATCTGCCCAGTAAGCATAATCCCAAGACTCTATTGGATTGGGTCCGCCCTTGCTACTTACCCACTCTTGCATATCTTTCATTTCGTTCTTGGCCGCAGGCGCAGCTTTAGATAAAAGCTCTTGCATAAAGCTTGTGACTTTATTTGTTTTTTGCGCCATTCGCTCTTCTAAAACATATTCAGCATGATCCTTGTATCCAAGCAGTACGGCGCGATCAAAGCTTAACTTGGCGATTGATTTGGCCAAAGAGGTATTATCAAAGTTTCCACCATACGCCCTCGTCGAAAAAGCCATAAACATTTTCTTTCTTAGGTCTCGTTTACTCGAGTAGGTCATAAATGGCATAAAACTTGGGTAGTGAAGTGTGAATACCCAGCCTTTGAGTTTTCTTGAACTGGCTTCTTCTGCTGCGGCTTCTCTGACTGATTCAGGCAAGCCTTCCAAATCGGATTCACTTTCTGTTTGTAAAAAGAAGTCATTGGTCGCTTTAAGAAGATTATCTGAAAATTTTATTTTTTTATCTGCAAGCTGTGTATCTATAGCTCTAAGCTTATCTTTATCGCTATCTGATAAGTTCGCTCCTCCACGGACAAAGCCTTTATATGTTTTCTCTAACAACATTCTGTCTTCGCCAGTATATTGATCTTTTGACTTCCAAATCTTTTCGACTTGAGAAAAAAGCTCTCTATCTAATGAAACATCATTACTGTAGTTGGTGATTTTTTTAGAAAATTCTTCTGCGATTGCTTGAATCTCTGCTGTTTTTTCTGCCGAGTGAAGATTATAGAAGATTGAAGCGACTTGATTTAGCTCACTGTCAACAAACTCCATTCGTTCAATTATATTCTCAAACGTCGGCTTAGCTTCATTTTTAATTAGCGAAAGCCTTTCTTTTGCAATCTCAACTGCTTTATCAAGACTAGGAATAAACTCACTCACTTTGATTTGATCAAAAGCGATCGCTCCGTGAGGAAGTTTCGATTTTTCAATAATTGGATTACTCATATTTTATCCTTGTAGTTCTTTATGTTTTTTAAGTAGAGGGAAAACCAGGCACAACCATAATCCCAAAGCTGCATAGAGCATTACGTCGATCCAAATAAGTGTTTGTACGTATATCATAATAAAAGAGATAAGTCCTTTTCCGAAGCGATAACAAAACATATCGACAATATATTTTGCGCCATATTTTTGTTTGTCACTCAGCGGGAAATAAAGAAGTTCTTTACACACAGCAAAGATAGAATAGTCAGTGCCCTTTAGTATCATAAACATACTAGCAACTGCGAGCGCTCCCCCACCTATGCTCCAAAACTGAGCCAAGACGTAGACAATAGGAATGAAAATATGAATTTTCCTCAGAGATACAAATCTTAATAAAAATGGCAGAACAATAACTTGTAGAGCAAAGGCCAAGCTGTTAATCCATGTATAAAGCCTACCAAGCTGAGCCGTCTTCTCCACTTGGTCTGGCACAGCGATTTCAAATAGGATATTAAATTTAAAATTAGCAAGGTTGATTACGAATTGAGTTAGGATGACAACAACGGCCATCATGGATACATATGAGCCAACTCCCTTAACGGAGGCTAGCGGTGACTGCGTTGCCTTATCAGCCTTTCCTGTCTTTAGCTCAACTCGATCAGATAGCAAGTAACTAAAAATACTCATAATAATAATCAAGCAGCCTACAATTGTAATGCCACTTACTTGCATATGTGAGGCAAGCTCTGATGCTAATAATCCACCAAAGATACCACCTAGACTTCCCAGTGCTCCAAGCGGTCCATAGAGAATTCGAGCTATTTTGATATCAACAAGAGTATTCAGAAGTCCGTACACCATATGTAACATGACAACGATATAAACTTCTTTCCAGACATACAAAGGCCATGCATACACACCGTGACCAAAGTCAATCATGGCCATACAAATAAGAATAAAGGCGATGCTAAATATACCTGTTGCAGCGTAGAGATTGTGAATGCGAAACTTTAATTGATAATGATTATAAAGACTCACCAGGATGCTAAGTGCTAAAACTGACCAAACCCAAACTGCTGGTGAATTTTTCGCACCATAGTTTTGTAAAAAAACCGCTGTTGCACTTGATCTAATCAATGGATAAGAGAACAAAATACTAAAAGCAGCAAAACCGAGTAAAAGAATATTTCTCTTTGTTGCTGAATCTAGGCTCCATAGCTGATTCTTTATCTCAGTTATCCCTTTAAACATGCTTAACTTTTCCTAATTAGACGATTTAATGACTATATTGCCTGCATCATAGTAGAATTCAACTTTATACATTTGAAGAACTTTTAGCCCCGTAGTTTTAATTATGACTTCTTTGGCCCTCGTTATTCCCTTCTATAATGAATCAGACTGTCTACCAGGTCTAATCAATGAGCTTGATGAGCTCATAGCTAATTTAGATTGTACTAGCGTTGTTTATGCCATCAATGATGGTTCTAAGGACTCAACTCTCGAATTGCTACAAAGCTACTCTGACTCGAGAGATTGGCTACAAGTCGTTGATCAAAAAAATGGCGGACATGGTAAGGCCATCCTTCATGGCTACCGTTTAGCTTGCAGTTCTGATGCTGATTGGGTTTTTCAATGTGACAGCGATCAACAGACTCCACTCAAGGACTTTCATATTTTTTGGAATAAAAGAGAGCAGTTCAAGTCTTTCTTAGGCGTTCGAAAGAATCGACAAGATCCAAAAGAGCGGCTCATTGTTTCTAAGATTTTAAAGTTCATCTTAAGAGTTCTGTTTGGACACAAGGTTTTAGATGCAAACTGTCCATTTCGGATGTTAAAGAGAACTGACCTCAAAGAATATCTTACGATAATTCCAGAAACATCATTTGCTCCCAATATATTCCTGTCCGTTTTGATGGCAAATAGTCAAAACCTAGCACAACTCCATGTCACCCATCTTGAGCGACAAGGCGGAGTTAATTCCATCAACAAGCTCAACTTACTAAAAATCTGCAAGCGCTGCATGTTTGAACTTTTTAACTTTTGGCACAATAGAAAACTATGGCTAAGACCCCAAAACATACTTCGATCCTTTTTATAGGAGCTGGCCCTACAACAATCGGCGCCTGCTATAGATTGCGCGATTTAGGAGAAACGGATTACTTTGTCATTGAGCAGGGTGATAAATTTGGAGGACTCTCAAGATCTTTCGTCGATGAAAAGGGCTTCACCTGGGATCTTGGTGGTCACGTACAATTTTCTCATTATGAAGAGTTTGACAAGGCCATGGATGAAGCATGTAAGGAAGAAGGCTGGCTCGGGCATCAAAGGGAAAGTTGGGTATGGATTAATCAGGAATTTGTCCCCTACCCTTTCCAATACAATTTCCAATTGTTAGATAAAGCGACAACAGATCGATGCCTTAAAGGCCTCGAACTGAGAACTCTTAGTGCAAATCCTTCTAATTTCAAGCAGTGGCTTAGTCGCGAGTTTGGAGAAGGGCTTTGTGATCTTTTTATGTATCCCTATAACTTTAAAGTTTGGGCCCATCCTCCAGAATTAATGAATCATGAATGGATCAGCGAGCGCGTTGCCACCATAGATATGAGTCGCATCAAAAAGAATATCGAATCGAAAAACCTCGATGTATCTTGGGGACCAAACGCTACATTCAGATTTCCAGCGCAAGGTGGTACTGGTCGTATTTGGGAGAATCTAGGCGCTAAAACAATTGAAGATCGAGTCCTATTTAACACACGTGTTGTTAGTATTAGTGCCAAGTTTAAAATAGCAACTTTAAGCGATGGCAGCGAGATCACCTACGACAAGCTCTTTAGTACGATGCCTCTCGATCGTCTCTGTCATATGATCGAAGACAAAGAACTTGAGCAGGTTAAGCACTCGACGGCAAAACTTCCCCATTCAAGCACCCATGTTATTGGCTTTGGTATCGACGGCCAACCACCAGAGAATTTGAGAGGTAAATGTTGGATGTACTTCCCCCAAGATAATAGTCCCTATTATCGCGTCACTCTTTTTTCGCATTATGCTCCAGCCAATGTACCAAGACCAGGGGAGCAATATTCTCTAATGGTTGAAGTTAGTGAATCTAATCATAAAAAGGTTGGGGATGATTTAATCGCCGAATGCCTTAATGCTTTAATTCAGGATGAACTGCTACTCGATTCCAAAAGAGTTATATCAACCTGGTCGACACGCCTTGAGTACGGATACCCGGTACCTGGACTTGAGCGAAATGCCATCGTTCTCCCCACCCATAAATCCCTTCAACCTTTTGACATCTACTCAAGAGGACGTTTTGGTCATTGGCATTATGAAGTTTCAAATCAAGATCACTCCTTTATGCAAGGTCATGAGTGGATCGACTGGGTCTTCAACGGCAAGGAAGAAGAAACGATTTGGAAAAAATAAAAGAGTTTATATTCAATAATAAAAATTATCTGCTGATTGCTATTTTCGGTTTGGTACTAAAGTTTTTATTTTTAGGAGAAAGAGCACTTCATCACGATGAAAGTCTTCACGCTCAATACGGTAAATACTTCGCAAACTCTTTTACCAAAGGCTTTTATAAGTACGATCCGCTTTTGCACGGACCACTACTCTATAATCTCCAGGCTATTTGGCACTGGATTGTTGACCCACTCTATAACTCTGCGGTTAGATTTATCCCCGCGTTTCTTGGCTTCATTGTCTCACTATCGCCATTACTATTTAAATCCCGTATTAGTAAAAAGAGTTTATACTTTCTCATCCTCTTTCTTTCCATCTCGCCTACATTTACATTTTGGTCAAGATTCTTACGCCATGACATGCTCGTCATTTTTGAGCTTGTTATTGCACTATGGCTCTTTCATTTTCGTCCAAAACATTGGGTTTTCTTTTTAGGCCTTTGTGCTGGTGCTCACTTTTCAACAAAAGAAAATTTCTTTGTTCATTCTGTTCTGCTACTTGGATTTTATGGCTCGTATGCCATCGCCCTTAAAAAGTTACTCAGACCAAGCCTTCGAGATCTTGCCGCTTTTTCAATCGGCTTTTTGATCATCTCTCTTCCCCTGTATACGGCCTGGTTCCAATACTGGCCTGGATTCCTGGATGGACTCTATCGAAAGAGCTTAGGCTATTGGATTAATCAACACCATGTGGAGCGGATCAAGGGCCCATTCTATTTTAATGCTCTAATCATATCTGCTTATGAGACATGGCTAATTGTGGCGTTAGGAATCGTTTTAACTTTTTGGGCAAAGCTGCAAAAAAAGAAATGGCTAGTTCTCGACTGCGTAGCGATTGTCATAAGCTTACTGATTTCATTTTTTGCGAACACGCCGTTTCCGATCTTCGTCTCTAATTTTTTAAAGATCAAAAACAATGTCGATATTTTCTTCTTTATTACAACTGTCTATTTTTCTCTTAGATTTACTTTTTATTTTTTAAGTCATAAGAATTTCTCTCTTGCTTTTTGGTCTTACGCAACACTCTCCAGTTTTTTCACCTATTCATTCCTTGGGGAAAAGGTGCCCTGGCTTGCGATTTATCCCACTCTCTCGGCCGTCGTATTCATTTCACTTCTCCTACCCAAGTTATCAAAATTTCAAACTGGTGTTATTTTCACCAGCTTAATCTTATGTCTTTCAAAGACTATCTATATCAACCATATTGTTCCAGGTAGTGAGCGCGAGCTTATATCGCAGGTTCACACCTCAAAGGAATACGAGAGTTTATTATTTAAGATTCGTGAACAGCTCTTTCAGGATGACAACGCCATTAAGCCAAGAGTGTTAGTCCTTGAGGATAATGGCTGGCCGCTTTCTTGGTATATCTGGGGAATTGATGGCGTAGACTTTAAGGCACACTATTCATCGTACTCACAATATGATTTCATTTTTGATCAGATGCTTAACCCTGCGCTGTCTTCAAGACTCGTTAATACTCATGAGCGGCAGGCTATCATTCTTAGACACTATTGGTGGCCAAACTTCGGCGAACTTTCATTTAAGAACTGGCTCAAGCTTGTTGTTCTCCATCAACCTTGGTCAAAGTCTGGGGAATATCAAGTTGCCGTTTGGGTTAAGCGAAATAGCTTTTTTAGTGAATAGTTAGCTTAAAGACGTTTTCTTTAACACCTGTTTTTTTCTGTAAATTGATTCCGCGAGAGCTTGAGACTTCTTGGTTCTTTTCATTGATATCTTTAACAATTTGCCCAAGATCAACTTGTTGACCAGGCATAAGTTGAACTGAATTAGACAAATAGCTTCCTTCCGATCCAACGCGAACTTCAAGCTCGAAAAAGTCTCCACGCTTAAGACATTTAATATCAACTCGAGAGTCATTCATTTCTATGATGGCCCACTTATTCTCTAAAACTTTAAGAGTTGATTGTGTAGAGTTTTCAGACTGTTGATTACCTTGATTAATTTTAGTGCGCGATCCCACCTGAACTTGATTTGAGTCTGTATTCGTTTTTGAGATTTCTGTTACCGAGATATGGCACTCTGCTTTTTTAACGAACTTCTTTTGAAAGATCCCGACTCTTCGCTGTAAAAAAGCTTCGACCACAGGCTCTTTAACCGGGTCCACAGTCACGACTAAGCAGTGCTGCGCTAGATCGAGACTCACTTCATCATTCACTGTGAGTACTTTTAAAAGTGCCGCACGTGCATCCATCAAGTCGTATTTTTTAGAAAAACAATAAGAGTCCTGCGCAAGCACTTGCACAGAAATAAGTGAGCTAAGTAACAGGAACTTAATTTGGCTGTTCAGCGTTTTCTTCCGGCAAATAGGAGTCACCTTTTTGGCTTCCCATGAACTCTTTTGCAGAATCAAATGAACAAAGATCTAATGTTGTTTGAAAATTAAAGTTGGCCGGTAATTTTCCACCAGACTTAACTAGCTCTTCACAAGTGCAGCTGAGTTTCTTCATAAAATCAAAAAACTTCTCACTCGTTTGTGAACTCATGAGGTGTTCCATTAAGCATGAGTCTTTCTCTGCAACATCTTCATTCACTCCAACAAAATCTTTGAGGAAGTAAAAAAGGAGGGTTCGTGCCGATAAGATACGGTGAACTTCTTTATGACCAACGCTGGTTAGTATTAGGAATTTACAATCTTCCTCTTCCTCGACCAAACCTTTCTTTTTCAGATTATTGAGCGCTGTAGAAACAGAACCTTTGGTGAGATTAAGATCTTTTGCGATATCGGTAACACGGGCAAAACCGCGCGATTCTTTCAACTTATGAATAGTCAGTAGGTAGTGAACCATTGAGTGAGAAAGGTCGGCTGAATCGTGATCGTGGTCATGTTTTTTTGTCATACCATTTTTTATCAGTAAGGCGTTTGGGGGTCAAACACCAACAATTTATTGCACTTAGATTTAGGCCTATTTTTGGCCGCTTTCAATGCTAAATAGCTAAAATAACGACTATTTCACTCCGGAATGAATTTCAGAGGATCCAAAATGACGCTAATAATGGGCAACATGGTAAAATTACTGAAAGAGGATAACACCATGAAACTGGTCATTACTACATTCATCCTGGCCCTAGTCTCGCTCCCAAGCTTTGCTCAAAATGACAATCGCGGTCGAGCTAGACCTAATTATAACCCAAACAATCTGAGTGACGCCGAAAGACGTGAGTCTGAAACCTTTGTTCATGAAGGAAAATCTCAACGAGTTATGATGCAAGAGTGTGCCGGTCTGAGTGAATCTGAAGCCAAGTTATTTCAAGAAGATCAGGCCAAAGCCTATCAACAATTTGGCGACAAGATTTCAGAAGGCATGAAGACTTGTGCTGGTAATGCTGAAGTCAAAGGCTTAGGTCTTTCACCTGAGATGGCCGGTGCTGTTTCCAAAATGTACTCAATGGTTATCGGTATGGGCGGCGAAGCCTTCGGTAAACTCAAGATGAAGTCTCTCGATGAAGTTGCCGAAAATAAAGCTGCGACAGAGCAGCCCGCATCAAATGGACAACCTCCAGTAGAAGGGGAAGCTCCCCCTGCCAATCCCACTGAAGCTCCAGCTTCAAATGAAACCGCTGAAAACGGAGAAAATGCTGGCGAGGAAGAAGAGGCCGATGATACCGATTATTGTCGCTACGTCGCCATGGGAACTGAAATCGTTGCCATGACTCAACAGACGCTTTCTCAACAACAAATGAATTCTGTCCCGCTTGAAGCCGAGGCTTCAGCGCAAAAAGCCGCGCTTATGCGCGTCTCGCGCGGTTATAAAGAGCGCTCTAAAAATGCCCAAACCCAATTTATGGGCTGGGGAGCAACGACGGTGTGTTATGGCGCTATGATGATGCGACCAAGTGTATCTAAAAGTGCCTGGCAAAATTATCTAAAATTAGGGGCTGCTGGCTTTATGACAGTTGTCTTCAAGGGTCATGTTGACGGCTTTGATGATGCTGCCGAAAAAACCAAGAAGATTGCTAGCTCCCTCCCCGGTGCAGGTGATTGTAACCCGCATACAGATCGCGATTGCTATTGTAGCGAAACAACGACCATGCACCACCCACAGTACTGTGCTCCCTATGCTCACCAACGTGCTATCAGAGATCCAGGTGTCACGATGCGAACCGCTTGTATCACTAATAGAGCAGAAGCTGACCCTAAGTGCGCTTGCTTAAGTGATGATAGTTGTCTTCACACTGGAATTGATACTTTGTTTAAAATGGATGGACTAGCCGGCCAAGTCAATCCGGCCTTCATTGGTGATCTTCGCGATCTTTCCTCTGGTTTGGCCGCAGGAAGCCTTAACGGCAATGCTGTAAGTAGAAATATTACGGCCGCTAGAAATGCCATGAGAAAGGCTGATGAAGAGCTAGCGAAGTTAGCTCCGCCTAAATCCAGCTTAACTAGTGGCGAGAAAAAAGAGGCTGCTTTTCTAGAGTCGCAAGGTGTTCCGCCGACTCTTGCTAAGGCCATGGCGATTACGCCAACAAAGGGTGACTTCCAAAAATCTCTCGCAGCTATTCAGTCTCGCTTTAATGGCAACGTTACAGCAAAAGATTCAAGCTTTAATGCCAGCATTCAAGATAGTGCGAGTGGTTCAGGTCTTCGCCCTAAAAAAGCCGCTAAGAAAGAACAGGCTGCCGCTAATCCGTTTGCAAAATTTATGAATAAGGGCAAAGGCAAGCAATCTTCTAATGGAGAAATCCTTCATTTTGCACAAAAGGCACAAGCAGGTGCTCAAATCTCTAATCGAAAGGAATCGAGTGTCTTCGACATTATCTCACGCCGTTATCAAGTCTCAGCTTGGCGACGCTTGGAGCTCGATAATAATGATCTATGATTACTATTTTTCACGACTCTAACTGCATACTTTGTCGACGTTACAAACAGGCGCTCGAGCTCATTGTTCACGATCAAATAGTATGGATTGATATTCATTCTGATGATTGTGTGGCCCCCGATGGTTTATCAAAGTCTGACCTGTTACAGGAAATTCACATTATTAGCGCTGAAAATGTTCTGCTTAAGGGCAGTGATGCCGTACAGTACCTCATGAGCGCTATACCTGCTGCTAAGCGCTTCTCTTGGCTCATAGAGAGTGACTCCGCCAAAAAAGCAATTGATGTTTTTCATTCAACCAGCGATAAGTTGCGACGCCGATTGATCAACTCTTGCCCATCGTGTAAGAATAAGACCTCTTCACTGTAATTATTGTTTTGGAGCACGAGTGAGCAACGATCTTCCGTTTAATCAGACTTTGGTTATTATTCCGACCTATAATGAAATTGATAATATCGAGAGGATGATCACCACGATGCTCGGGCTTTACCCTGGGCTTCATCTTTTAATTATTGAGGATGGCTCCCCTGATGGCACTGCCGATGTTGTTAAGCGCTTGCAAACAAGTCATAGTGACCGACTTCATATGATTGAGAGAAAAGGCAAGCTGGGGCTAGGAACGGCTTACCTCACAGGTTTTCAATGGGCGCTAGATAGAAGTTATGAATTTGTTTTTGAAATGGATTGCGATTTTTCTCACGATCCAGCGCAAGTAAAAGACCTTCTTGAAGCAGCTCAAACGAATGACCTTGTCATAGGCTCTCGCTATATTGACGGCATCAGGATTATCAACTGGCCGTTTAGGCGCCTGCTTCTGTCTTATCTTGCTTCGATCTACACACGTTTTGTCACAGGCATACCTGTTCAAGATACCACGGGCGGCTTTAAGTGCTTTACTAGAAAAGCCTTGAAAGCTCTCGACTTCAACCGCGTGATCTCTAACGGTTATATTTTTCAACTCGAGCTAAATTATAAAGTTTGGCTAGCAGGATTATCTGTAAAAGAAGTGCCTATCATTTTTTACGAACGCCGCGATGGTCAAAGTAAAATGGGTGGCGGGATAATCTTCGAAGCATTCTTTAACGTTTTAAAGCTTCGCTTCAAGCAAATGATGGGAACTCTTTAACGCTCTATTGTCGTTCTACTAAATACTACTCGATTGAGCGGTTCCATCAACACCATAAAGAAAAGCCAACAAGCACCAAATTGAAGCTGCTCTGGACGAAACTCGTTGGCCGATGTGGACCAATGGGCAATCAAAAGCAACACGTAAAACCAGATATGATAAATACGTGGAAGTGGAATGGCCCAGTCATCAACTCTTTTTCTAGTTTTTAAAAATTTTAAATAACAAAGAGGAAGCACTACTAAATATAAAAAGAAGAGTGTTGCCACACTCCAACCGGGAAGAAAGTCATCAACCAAACCCCAGCGACGAGATCCCTCAAGAGCGCCAAATAAAAGCAAGATAGCGGCAGAGCTATACAGGCCGATCAGAAAACTTGTCTTTCTAAACGGAGCCAAAATTGATGCGCGATAAAGTGATGCAATGATGCAAGAAAGTATTGAGGCTAATGTCAGCCACTCTAATAAGCCGTGAGGGCCAGCATACCAGCTCTGATAAGCTTCTAAGTTGGCATGTGAAAACCAAACTCCAAGCCCAATAATTACAAAAATAAATAGAAAACCAATTTTTTCGGCAAGTTTCAAAGCTTAGTTCCCCATTGATTAAACTTTGCAACACGATCACTATGCCTACCGCCTTCAAATGAAGAACTCAGCCACGCACTAGTTATCTCTTTAAGTTCATCGATACTATTTATACGTGCACCAAGACAAAGGACATTGGCATCATTGTGCTGACGTGACAGTTCAGCTTCTTTAGCCGATCGACATAAGGCCGCACGAATATCGCTAAAACGATTAGCGGCCATGGAAATGCCAATACCTGAGCCACATAGAAGAATGCCCAGGCATTTTTTGTTGTGAATTTCTTTAACCGCGATCTGTGCAAAATCAGGATAATCACAGCGTTCACTTGAATGTGTTCCCACGTCTAAAACATCATGGCCCAAAGCCTTAAGGAAGCTCTTAAGAGCTTCCTTTTCGTTAAAGGCGGCGTGATCACATCCAAGTACAAGCTGCATTTAATTCCTGCTTAGTAGCGGTAATGTTCTGGCTTGTATGGACCTTCAACAGGAACATCCAAGTACTCAGCTTGAGTTGCTGTCAGTTGATCGCAACGAACACCAATTTTTGCAAGGTGAAGGCGAGCAACTTTTTCATCAAGGTGCTTAGGAAGCATGTACACTTTGTTTTCATACTTAGTGTAGTTGTCCCAAATTTCCATCTGAGCCATGACTTGGTTAGTGAATGAATTCGACATAACAAAGCTAGGGTGACCAGTGGCACAACCAAGGTTTACAAGACGGCCTTGAGCAAGAAGGACGATTCTCTTACCAGACTTTGAAGTGTACTGATCCACTTGTGGCTTAATATTCATCGCTTCATAGTTTTGGTGAAGGTGTTTAATATTGATCTCGCTATCGAAGTGGCCAATATTACAAACGATCGCACCATCTTTCATATTATCAAGGTGAGTTGAATTGATAACATCAACACAACCAGTAGTTGTTACGAAGATATCGCCAATTTTAGATGCTTCATTCATTGGCATGACTTCAAAACCTTCCATTGCTGCTTGAAGTGCACAAATTGGATCGATTTCAGTAACAACAACACGTCCACCAAGGCCTTTTAGTGAGGCAGCAGAGCCCTTACCTACGTCGCCGTAACCAGCAACAACACAAACCTTGCCAGCAATCATCACGTCAGTAGCGCGCTTGATGCCATCAACCAAAGACTCACGACAGCCGTAAAGGTTATCAAATTTTGATTTTGTTACAGAGTCATTAACGTTGATCGCAGGCATTGTGAGAGTGCCCTTTTTAACTCTTTCGTAGAGACGGTGAACACCAGTAGTCGTCTCTTCAGAAAGACCACGGATATCTTTTGCCAGTTGTGGGAAACGATCTAGAACCATATTTGTTAGATCGCCGCCGTCATCAAGAATCATGTTGAGGTAAGAACCGTCGGCCCATTTAAGAGTCTGCTCAATACACCAGTCGAATTCTTCTTCCGTTAGTCCTTTCCAAGCAAATACAGGAATCCCTGCAGCGGCCATAGCAGCAGCAGCATGATCTTGCGTAGAGAAGATATTACATGAAGACCAACGAACTTCAGCTCCAAGCTCAACAAGAGTTTCCATAAGAACAGCTGTTTGAATTGTCATGTGAAGACAACCAGCAATCTTAGCGCCTTTAAGCGGCTTAGATTTACCAAACTCTTCGCGAAGGGCCATTAGGCCTGGCATTTCTGCTTCAGCGATATTGATTTCTTTGCGACCCCAATCGGCCAAAGCGATGTCAGCGACTTTATAGTCTGTAAAACTCATAGATCCTCCAAAAGGCGTATTATTTGACGCAGTGTAACTAATCTTTATATGAAATTCGGTTGGACTTTAGCACGGAGACTTACACAGGCTCAAGCATCAGGTGACTTTAACGCTGGACAAAATTGATGAAATCCAGCACTTTACCCGCCATGGGTGACTATACAAGACTAGATATTTCCAAGGCGCAAGAAATCTTGCGACTTTATCACGATAAAGACCTAGCTGAGCTCATTCCACTTTCACTTGGAATTTCAAATTCTAATTATAAAATCGTGCTTGCTGGTGGAGAGCAACTCTTATTAAAAGTCTCAAATGATAAAGATCATCTACAGCTTTTAGCTGAGCAATCAATTCTAAGTTTGCTGGCCGAACTTCGTTATCCCTACTCACTTCGCGCGCTCAATACAAAAAGTGGTGACACTGTTTATAACTATCAAGATTACTATGGTGTCATCTATCCCTTTATAGAAGGCATTCCACCTGGACCATCCGATGTCACTTGCGCAGAGATAGGTCGCGCCTTAGCCAAGCTTCACTCTTTAAATTTTGACTCCTCTATTCACAGCGCTAGATCTCATGAAGATGTTGGCTTTGGTCCTTTTAAAATTAAAGAGTATGCAGCATCAAGTACCGCTCAAAAATATTTTGTCGACGCCTTTGAGCGCGTTTTCCCAGAGGGTGTTGATCATTTAGCCAGTACTGACCTCGCTACTGGGCTCATCCATGGTGATCTTTATTACGACAACACACTTTTCCAAAATGAAAATATTGCAGCTGTCTTAGACTTTGAGCAGGCCGGGATTGGTGAGTTCATTCTCGATCTTGGAATCTCAATTTCTGGAACCTGCCTTGAAAAAGGCTTACTCCATCCAGGTCTTATTAAAAGCTATATTAGTGGCTATGAAGAAGTGAGACCTTTGCCTGAAAATGAAAAAAAACTACTAACCGATGGTATTTGTCTAGGCCTCTTTTCAATCGCTCTATGGCGCATCAAACGCTTCACTGAGGGCGGCCTCAATCCTGTCCTAAAAGATTCCTATAAAGATTTATTGAATAAGGCGATTGCCTACAAAGAAGAGAATCACTATGAATAATTTTTTCGCCTCATGTCCACGTGGCATGGAAGCAGCTCTTTCTAAAGAACTTCACGAAGCAGGATGTAGAGGATTAGTGCCCTACAGAGGTGGAGTTGATTTTGAGGCTGAAGACGAAGCTCTGTTTAAAGTTATTCTTGGTTCGAGGCTTGCCTCAAGAGTTTTCTTACGATTGGCCGAAAGACATGTTCAAGATGCCAAGCATCTTTATAAAAAGTTTTTAGATTTTGATTGGACTGAAGTTTTTGATGTTGAGCAGACTTTCAAGATCACAACTCTTTTTGATCTTGTCACCAAAGAAGCCTTTGGCAATGCCATGTACGTTTCGCAAAATCTAAAAGACGCCGTTGTTGATGTTTTTCGCGCGAAGTACAATGTACGTCCCGATGTCGACAAAGAAGACGCTGATGTCAGTATTTATCTTAGACTCGATCAAGGTGATCCCCGTGGTTATAGCGCCCAAATCCTACTCGATTTAGTCGGAGCACCTCTTTCAAGAAGAGGATATCGAAGAAGCGTTGGTGAAGCACCACTTAAAGAGAATCTTGCAGCGGCAATTGTCGGAGCGACAGACTGGAACAACACAGAGACATTTATTGATGGCATGTGTGGTTCGGGTACCATGTTGATTGAAGCCATTATGAAGTCTGCCAATGTGTGCCCACAGCTTTTACGTGTGAGTGAATATTTGGCCGGGCGCTCTCTTGCTTATGATTTCTTGGATCACGCTTGGTTTACTTCCCACGCTTCTAGAGAAGAAGCCTTTAATAAATTTGCTCAATCTGAAGTTGAGCGCTCACTTAAGGCCTTACAAAATATAGAAAAAGATAAATTCTACGGCTATGACATTGATGACCGCATGGTCGAAGTAACTCGTCAGGCCCTGGTTCGTCTTGGTATCCCTGATGGTCGTGTCCATCTCGAGTGTAAAAATGCAACGACCCTAACAGCGCCAACACCGACAGGAGTCCTAGTTTGCAATCCTCCTTACGGCGAGCGTATGGGTGATGTCGATCAACTTCGCGGTCTTTATCATGAGCTTGGGGAAAACTTTAAGGCAAACTTTAAGGGCTGGCGCGCTTTTGTTTTCACAGGAAATCTAGAGCTTAGAAAAAGTATCGCGCTTCAAACGTCGGCGCGCATTCCCTTCCAAAATGGAAAAATTGAATGTCGACTGCTTCGCTACGAACTTTTTTAGCCGCCCAAAAACTCTGTTAGCTTCATCGCGAAGCTTGGATTACTGAACTTCATCAGCGCTCCTGAGTTAGCGACCTTTTCCATATGTTTATTCGATTTACTGAAAAAGTAAGGCGAAACATCAGGATCTTTTAAAAAGAGCGTGTGCCCTTTAGTTGAAAATTTTCTAAGAACGAAGTCTGAATCGAGCAGACAGATTTCGCGAATCATAAAGTTTCGTCCGATATACATAATGATTGTATAGTCGCTCATCTCGACTAATGATTTTCTAAGCTTCACACCTTTAGGAGATGAGTGATCGGCCCAATGAACCTTAATCTCACAGCGCTTACCATCAAGAAAGAAGTCAAAGCCGCGTTGAGATGTCGATTTAATCTGTTCTAATCCAAACACACATTTCGCATACCACTCACCCATCTGTACTGGAAGGTTTTTGCCATTGAGTAGTATCTGTTGCGAGCGCAAAATGTCATACGACTTATGAACTTGTTCAATTGCGCCAAAGATTTCTTTATTGTGCGGGAGCTGAAAGAGAGTCACTTCTTTAGCAACTTTTCTAAGGAGTTTCTTAGAAAATTGTTTCTCGTACCAATCAGCGAACGTATCATCGCCAAATAGTTCAAGAGAATCCATGACGAATCCAGCTTTCAGTAAAGTCTTCGCATCCTTAAGGCCTTCTACTTTTTTGACTAGATAACTAAGGGGAGCAAATTCCCCTACAGCTTGCCCCTTAACGTGAAGCTTATCTTGATCGTAGTCTGTATTGCCATGAGGGGTCTGCGAAAACTCCTTAATCACTCTATAGAGTGCTTCTAAGTCCATTGTTGGGTATCCTAAATAATATCAATTCAAAAAATAATTCATTATCAGTTTAGCATCTAGCCCCTCAAACAGCCAATGAGGATAAATCTTCAAATTCCAGTATGCTCTGTGCGATACCCGCGTTCCTTGATAAGAATTGCTGACAGAAAACTTTAAAGTCGACCAGCTTGCTTTCATAATAGGCTTTGTCCTCACCAGATGCTCCAGAGAGTTTTGTCTGCGCAAGATTAGCTGCTTCGAGCAAGCGCCATGCGACGACAAGGTTTCCACAGTAAATAAGAAAGTCATGAGAGTGGTAAAGCACTGCATCGAACTTAGACTCTTTGGCCAAGCCTCCAAGGTTTTCTAGCATCTTATTTGCCTGCTTAAGGTTCTTAGCAATAACTGAACATTCCGCTTCAAAGTTTTTTGCTTCAGTTATTGATTTTTGAATCTTAGCGCCGACAGCCGTAAAAGACTTTGCTTTGTCTTTTAAGATTTTTCGCATGATAAAGTCAGCCGCTTGAATGGCATTGGTGCCCTCATAAATCGTTGCGATTTTTATATCTCTGGCAAATTGTTCAATACCGTATTCGGTGCAATATCCATAACCACCGTGGACTTGAATAGCATCAACGGCAACATTAAATCCTTCTTCTGATTCATAGGCCTTGCAGATTGGAGTTAATAATGCGATTTCAGCTTCTAAACTTTCATCACTACTAGCATGATCTTGATCAAACAGATCACCAACGTATAGGTTAAGTGCACGCATCCCTCTTGAGACTGAGCGCATTTTCAGAAGCAGCCTTTTGACGTCGGGAAGATCAATGATCTCTTTTCCAAACTGCGAACGCTCACGGGCATACTGCTCAGTTAAAAGGTACGCAAGATTAGCCTGAGACTCTCCTTGAAGACCACATAGGAGTCTCGCCTCATTCATCATAATAAACATATTGGGCATGCCCTCAAACTCAGCACCGATCATTGTGCCAAGACACTCGCCCTCACCACCAAAAGTCATTTCACAAGTGGCCGAACCGTGAATGCCCATCTTCTCTTCGATTTTGGTACACTTCACATTATTATTTTTCCCAGCTTCGTCGAGTTTTGCGACAACAAAGAGTGACAAGCCCTTTGTACCTTCAGGGGCACCAGGCGTTCTAGCTAAAACCAAGTGAATGATATTTTCGTATAGATCATTATCACCAGAGGAAATGAAAATTTTCACACCCTTGATCGCATAGGTTCCATCACCCTTTGGAGTGGCCGTCGTATTGGCCGCACCAACATCACTACCGGCACCGGGTTCGGTTAGACACATAGTACCGCCCCATTTACCCGTCATCATATTGGGAATGATCGTTGCCTTTTGATCATCACTGCCAATTTTACGAACAACATTCATGGCCGCTTTTGTTAATCCGTAATACATAGAGAAGGCGACGTTGGCGCCGTTAATCATTGAAGTACATGCAAGGCTGACTGATTCTGGACATGGCATGCCGCCAATATCTTCGGGGAAGCCAAGTCCATACCAACCATTTTCATAAAAAGATTTATTAGCTTGGTGATACGACTTTGGAACTTTGACTCCAGAGTCTGTTAACGAAACACCCTCCTCATCTCCAATTTGTCGTGTGGGATAAACTTCATTTTCTACAAACTTATCAAATTGGGAAATAATCTCTTTAAGATCATTCGCTTCATATCCTTCGATATGTCGATCAGATTTAAGTAAATCAAAAAGTGTGAAATTGATGTCTTGTAGATCAGTTCTATACTTGGCCATTTTGCTCCCCTTACCATTTAAATGCAGGGAAATTCTATCACGGTATTGGAATTTGGAGCATGACGGGTGAAGTTAAAAATAAAAAAACCCTCCACTTTGGGAGGGTCTTCTTATTTATTTTTTGTGAACTCTTAGAAATATTGTGGATTGGCCATCATTTCATAACCCTGACCTACACAGCCTTGTGAATTAGCGTCTTGCTGACCTTTCTTCTTTGATACCGGGTTGGCAACAAGTGGAAGGGCTAAGTCAATCACATAATCAAAGTTAGCGTGACGAATCATATACCTAGTCGCACTAATTCTAGCTACGTTTTGCGGGCTATTAACAATCTGTACAATACCGGCATGAATGGCTGAGGCTGTTGTTCCAAGCTCATGCGTATAAGTACCATTGGCGTAGATACGATCTTTATAGCCGTCTTGTGAAATTGCACAATAATAGAGACCGATAAAGTTTTTCTTCCAAGTATAAGAAAGATCAACACCGTCATATCGAACAAATTGAGATGGTAGACTTAAGAAGGCGCCATTAGCGACTTGTTGTCTAAATTCATCATAAGAATTTGTTGAAACTGGCTGAGATACGCCGTCATTAATGAAGGCATTTGTGCCTACGCCGTTTGCTGCTTTATTATCTTTACCACAAGCAACGACACCAGCGGCAAATAAGCCAATCAGTACGAATTTTAACCAAGATGCTTTCATATTTCCTCCACCCTTTCGGGATACCTATTCAAAACTAATCAATAAGATTCAATGAATAGATATACAAAGAGTGTGCCAAGGTGGAGGAATCAATTCTCAGTAGTTTAGGTGGAGTGTTTAGACTCTAGACAATACGGCCGTCTAAACTTTAGACAAAAAAAGCCCCTCAAGAGAGGGGCTGTATTTTTAAGGAGCCAGCTCTAGGTTAGGTATTGGGACAAGGTTTGGAGCAGTTGGGGGAACTATACTGGGATTAAATGGTGGTGAATCATTAGTCGTTCCCCCACTAGTCGTTTTTGTACCAGTATCCGTCTGAGCTTTTCTTTTCGCTTCGTACTCTTCTTTTTCAGTCATAGTACTCGCCATTACTCTCTTTCTAATCATCTCGCGGCGATTTCGGTTCATCTTTTTTGACAGTTTATCTCTAAGCTCTGATTTATCTTCGCTTATGCTCTTTAATTTAGACGATTGATCTAGAGAAGCCGGTCCTCTACTGTTTTCAATCAAGCTACCAAACTTCTTATTGCGTGCCTCTCGATCACCAAACTTAATTCTGGCATCATGAAGAAAAATGGCACCATCGCTATCAATTGTGTTCTTTCTAACGGCATCAAAAACCTTTCTAGAAAGGTTCTTCAAATGCTCGCGTCTGGCCGAAGCCGGAGCTCTTCCCGTGACGTTTTTTCCGAGACCATCCAGAAGTTGACCAGGGTTAAGCATTATCTTGCCACCAATGGCAGCAGCAGCAACTTCAAGTTTGCCGCGAATCAAGGCAATATCTGTCTTAAACTGCCCTCCATCGTCTTTATACACATCTGTCAAAATCTCTGTGCCACGAATACCCATGGAAGCAGTCGGTGTCTTAATGGTCAGAGTTTTTTCCGGTGACTTGTGAACAAACCAACTTCTTAGCTGTCCTTTGGCCAAGTTATAAACTGCCGTCCTTTCGTTTTTATTTTTGAAATCAAAATTCTCGAGTGCGAACTCAGAGTTTGGACCAACCTGAAAGACGGAATCATCCTTCATCAGTAATTTCACATAACTTGCACTACCGGTTTGAATCTTATCGCCAATTGATAGTTCATAAAGTTGCTTTCCTTCATGGACTTCTCCGGCTTGATCAATAATTGAAACAGAGCCTTTGGCGATGACGATCTTGCCAATTTCGGCTGCAAGCGCACCCAAACTTGAAAAAATACAAAATAGAGCGACTATCGATTTCATGGTTTCCCCACTTCAGTTCTCGAATCATTTACTCAAGTTTAACCGAGCTTTCTAAGCATCACGTGAGTTTGAGTACTTATCGGCATTCAAGCAAATTACTTGAATTCATCTGTCCAGTATTTATGGCAATGAAGAGCTATATATTTGAAATGACAGTTTTTTCCGTTAGAGGACGCACCTCATTTTCGTTCGTAAAATAGATCCATGACTAAACTGCTGATATTGGCTCTCATCTTATCTACCTATAATTGCATGGCCAATATCGTCGAGCTTCAAGAAGTGAGATTAGCGAAAGCTCAAATTGCGCTGGCTCAAGATAAAGACAAAGAGGCTCTTTCTATTATTTCAAAAAACCTGGATCCTAATCACTTTCATCGCGCTAGCTATCAATTTTTGATCGACTATCATTTAAAAGAAAAGAATACCTCTAAGGCGCTTAAAGTTCTCTACTACATGATTGGAAAGCTGCACGATAAGCGGGTTCTGCAGGCTAGATTCAATGAAAACTTTATTCCTTTTATCGCCACCTTGGGAACGCCTTCAAGAGAAGCGATGGAAGTCTACTTCAGTATCGCAGAACTCTATTTTCAGCTTTACAACCGCGGTGAATTCTCAAAAGAGTACGAGGCAAGACTTCTAAGTCTTTCTCAAAAATATTTTGAGTTCTTACAGTACTACCGCTTTGATTTGGCCCTAACGAAGATTTATCTCGGTAAAATTCATGGTGAGCGAGAAAACTATCCCGATGCGCTAGAGCAATTCATGCAAGCCAAGGAAATTTTCAAAGAAGAATACGCTATCGAGGGTGAAGAGGGACTCGAAGACGTTAACCTATTAATTGGAACAGCTCTTTTACAAGGTGGTCGACTTGATCCTGGATCAATCTATTTAAGATCAATTTACTTTAACAATGAAGCCACCGCTTCAACTAAAGCCATCGCCCAGGAATACCTCAATATTTTAACCTATAGTTTTATTTCAGCGTCTGCCAGTATGAGTTATGGTTACACCTCAAATGTTTATCAGCTCAACGAATTTCAACTTTCTAACTTTAGTACCGTCGAACAATTCGTTGGGCCTAGAGATGGAATAAGTTCTAAATTAAATGGAACTATCTTTTATAATGCTCCTGGATTAACCGAGACTGTTAGCGGGCTCTTCTTGGCAACTTTCTCACAGGAAAGTTTCTCGCACGAGCTTCATCAAAACAGAAATGAGCGAAGTCTTACCGCTGGTTCAGAGTTTAAGTATGAAGGTTTACAAAAGTATATTCCCAAGGTTCGTTTTTACTATACTTACACATCAGTACCAACGGCCAATAATGATGAGTTCAAAAAAGCTTCCAGTACAAACCTTCTAGAGTTCTCACTCACAAGAGCAATCCGTTCCGGCTCTTTGGTTTACTCTTTGCCATATTCGATGACTAGCTACTCCGGTGGCACAGAGGAGAACTCTCTTGGTTTTAGCGTGAGCTATACTCCTTATTGGTCAAATAAGCTTTTCTCCCCTTCTTACAGTATTGCGGCATTTACGAGGGAAGAGGCTGGCATTGAAACCAATTCAACTCGCTATGATTTGTCTCTTGGCGTGCAAAGCGAGTGGAGCAGCAAACTCTCCACTTTTAGTAATTTACTCTTTAGGTTGAATAATAACGATAATACTTTTCTCGATTTCAAAGAGTACGAAGCGTTATTTAATACAACTTATATACTCCCATTAGGCTTTAGTCTTTCGGGAGATTTTTCGTGGCGCAAGAGAACAGCGACAATTGGCACCGAACTTAATGTTTGGACAGCGTTTCTTGGAGCATCGTTTACTTACTGATATGAATGGAGACCTATGAGCACAATAAAAAATATAAGTAAAAGAGTCCTACTCGTCATTCTCGATGGCTTTGGAATCAACACCGAAGACAATAAGAATGCGATTAAAGCGGCGAGCAAGCCCAACCTCGACTTTCTCTTTTCGCACTTTCCCTATACGACTATTGAAGCTGGTGGTGAGGCCGTGGGACTTCCAAAAGGAGTGGCCGGAAATTCAGAGGTGGGGCATATGAACCTTGGCGCTGGTCGCCCTGTCAGGCAAGACTTGGTTCGTATCAATGAAGCCATTCAAGCTAAGACCTTGGAGTCTATGCCTGAACTACAAAACTTAATAACAAAAGCCAAAACGGAAAATAAAAAAGTCCATCTCATGGGCCTTCTCTCTGATGGTGGAGTTCATTCAAGCATTGATCATCTTGAGGCATTGGCCGAAATTTTATACTCCCATGATTTAGAGCTTTGGCTTCACGCCTTTGCAGATGGAAGAGACACTGAGCCCTCGTGTGCTGCAAAGTATATTGAGCGCATCGACAAAAATCCCAAAATCAAGTTCGCATCTCTTCAAGGTCGCTCTATTGGTATGGATAGAGATCGTCGTTGGGAAAAAATTAAGCGCGCCTATGATACATTTTTAGGCAATGGTGAAAAAACGACTTTAACTCCAATAGAGTTTTTACAACAAGAGTACCAAGCAGGTAGAAGCGATGAGTTTTTAAACCCCATTCTCTTTGACAGTCACGGCGCTATTACTAAAGACGATTGTATTTTCTTTTTTAACTTTCGCCCCGATCGCGCTATTCAACTTTCCCTCGCATTTACAGATAAGTCTTTTAATGAATTTGAACGTCCTTTTATGGCCAAGCATTTTCTTTGTATGGTTCCCTATATTCCCGATGAAGTTCAACTGCCGATCTTATTTGATAAAGAGCAGCTTCAAGGGGTCATGGCCGATCACCTAGAGTCACTAGGGCTCAATCAGTTTCATATCGCAGAAACTGAAAAGTACGCCCACGTGACTTATTTTTTTAATGGTGGAAGTAAGAAAGAACATACTGGAGAGAGCTTTGTTTTAGTCCCCTCTCCAAAAGAAGTGGCGACGTATAATTTAAAGCCTGAAATGAGCGCGCCTGAAGTGACACAAAAGTTGATCGCTGCGATTGAGGATGAGAAGCAGTCTTTTATGCTAGTGAATTATGCCAACTGTGACATGGTGGGACACACCGGAGACTTCAAGGCGGCGATCAAGGCGGTTGAGGCCGTCGATAGCTGTATTGGCGAACTGATGAAAGCCTGTGAGAAAAATGATGTCACCATGCTTTTGACTGCCGATCACGGAAATAGTGACCAAATGGCTTACAAAGATGGTACGCCCCACACTTCGCATACCGGCGCACCTGTTCCATTTTCGCTCTATTCACCGAAGTTGGAAGGAGCTAAAATAGAGATCAGCTCGGGCC
>PBCC01000004.1 GCA_002716825.1 Halobacteriovorax sp.
AGAGGTGGTGCTACCATTATAAAGCCAGATATCGTTGTCATTGAACTTGGCGCTAATGATCGTCGCGCCATTGTTCAAAACGACCAAGTCAATCACAGGGCCTTTGATCAGCGACTTGAGCATGCCAAAAGACTTGCAAATATTGCGACTCAAAGTGGAGCCAAGTGTCTTTGGATTGGCCCGCCTCATGGGAAAACCAAGACTGATTTTGAACAAGAAACGCTCTACAAAATGTTAAGCGAGGCACTGCAATCTACTTCATGTGAACTTGTTTCGAGCAACCATTACAAGGCCATGGGCTGTGATGGAGTTCATTTTAACTGTCGCGATGAATTTGATAATGCCAAGAAATGGGCAAATGAAATGTCACAAAAAATAAAAGCGTTAATCGATTAACTTAACAATCGACTCATCTAAAAATTCATCTTTATATTTCACGTAACTTTTATAGTGATTGCCGTAACCTTCATACTCTTTATCAGTTAGTTGTCTAACCACTTTGGCCGGCGAGCCCATAATCATTGAGTTGGGTGGATATTGTTTTCCTGGCGCAACGACTGATCCAGCCGCAACAACTGAGTGTTCGCCAATGACAGCACCATCGAGAATAATTGAGCCCATCCCAATGAGGCAATGGTCTCCAATCGTACAGGCGTGAATAATAGCACCGTGACCAACGCTGACACCCTTGCCGATGATCAGTGGGATTTCTTCCACTACATGAAGCATCGAAAGGTCTTGGATATTTGTTCCAGCACCAATGCGAATATCATTCACATCGCCGCGAGCAACAACTTGGTGCCAAAGATTCACGTTCTCTTCTAAGAATACTCTCCCGATAACATCAGCTGACGGAGCAATATAAACGCCTTCACCTAACTCGGGCGAAGTGTCTTTATAGCTATAAAGAGGCATTTATTTTTTTGCCCAAGGGAGTTTTGAAATATAGACCGATAGATCTTTAATATCTTGTGCTGATAAGGCGCGGATATATGGCTGCATAACTTGGTTTACGCGCTCACCTGTTTGCATGGCGAGAATTTGCTTTTCAATATACCAGTCAAACTGACCACCAATGGCAGGAGCATTTTGTGATTTTTTACCTTCGCCAGCTTTGCCATGACAAACAATGCACTTAGCGTAGAGTCCATGACCGCTTTCAAGTTGGGGCGTATCAAGAACAACCAGTGGTCCTTCTACAACTTCTTCTTCAACAGCATTCGCTTTTTTAATCGCATCGAGGCGAGCTTGCTCAAGCGCTGCAATTGTTTCTAGCTTTTCTTCGTGTTGTTTTTTAACTGTTTCGTAGGTGAAACTAGAATTATCAACTGGCACTGATTGATAAGAACCAACTGACATCACCATAACAACGGCGACTAAGAAAATAAGGAAGAGCACTAACCGAGTCATGGTTACTCCGAAGGCATAAAAAGTCGTCTAAGTACTCAGAAGTATAGGGTGTTGATTAAAGCTTGGCAACAAAACTCAAGCTTACTTCAGCGCTTTAAGCGAGTTTTCTAGTTCATCTAGATTATTTCTAAACTGCAGCAGCTCCACGTGCTGAGCGCTAATAAAGCCCTCCTGATGGGCCCTATTAATATGATCGCGTAAAAAGTCGTAGAAGCCATTCTGATTGAGAATAAACACGGGCTTAGAGTGCAGTTTGAGCTGCGACCATGTCAGAATTTCAAAACATTCATCAAGAGTGCCAAAGCCGCCCGGCAACACAACAAAAGCACTTGAGCGCAGATACATGATTTCTTTTCGCTTATGCATCGTATCAACAACGATCAAATCATCTAGTCCCTTGTGAGCAACTTCCCAATCAACAAGTGATTGTGGAATCACGCCAATGACTGGGACTTTATTTTCCAAACAAGTATTGGCGAGCGCCCCCATTACTCCAACTGATGCACCACCGTAGACCAAGCCGAAGTTATTGCGCTTAAGTAAGCCCGCGAGATCCTGGGCCATTTTTTCATAGGCTGGAGTTTTACCTTTGGCCGAGCCGCAAAAAACTGCAATATTCATCGTGATAACTCCTCAAGATCTAATAATGTCACTTTGGATTGCTCACCGGTCTTTAGCCAGTAGAGATATTCTTGGTTGCCAGTTTTTCCAGTGATGGAACAACGAGTAGCCTTTATTATTCCTAACTCTAATTCTTCACACACTTTAAAGACTCGGTACAAAGCTTCGAGTCGATTCTTATCTGATTTCACTAAGCCATTTTTATCAAGTCCGCTTCTACCAACTTCAAACTGCGGCTTCACCAGTACAATCATCTCGGCTTCGTCGGCCAAAAGATTTTTCATTGTGGGAAGTACTAATTCCAAACTAATAAAAGAAAGGTCTGAGACCATCACTTGAATTTTATCTGGCAGAATTTTTAAATCACGAATATTCGTTTTTGATAACTCAATCACTGGCTCAAGACTTTTAACTCTCTCATCAAGCTGATCGGAACCAACATCAATGGCGTAAACTTTCTTTGCACCTTTTTCGACTAAAACCTGAGTAAATCCCCCTGTCGAGGCTCCTATATCTGCTGTAATTTTATCTTTTATAGCGACGTCAAAGTGCTCGAGCGCATCTAAAAGTTTTAGAGCACCTCTACCGACGTAATGAGTCTGTGCTCTAATTTCTAAGTTTTCACCGCTACAAAGATAAGAGGGTTTTGTTATTCGAACTCCGGACTCATAGACAGCGCCGGTTTTAATAAAATTGAGGGCCTGGGACCGGGTTGTAGCTAGACCTAAATTGACGAGCATTTTATCTAGGCGATCTTTCATTTGAATTCAGGCTTTAATGAAACTTCTATCAACTGCCCAATATTATCTTTCACTTCAAACGAGATATTCTCTCCAACTTGAACGCTAGAACCCTCGCCAATTTTTGAAAGCTCTTTACCTGCATCCGTAAAAACTCGTCCAAGAACTGAGAGTTTGGCACTTGGTCCATAAACTTCTGGCTCAGGTTTAAAGTCTACCATTAATAAGACTTCGACCCCTTCGCGCATTTTGATGCGAACTTCTTTTTGTGGCGGGACTTCTTCCTTGGAGTGAAACTCGCTTAAAAGTGTAATCCCTTGATCAATCCCTTTATGGTGCAAAATACTCACATTGAGCATTAATGTTGCTTGAGCAGCACTTAAGGGCATCAAGGCCATAAATAGAATCAAGATATTTGCTTTCACGGCTCTTATGATACTCTGGCTTACACCAATGACCAAGACTACAAAGCATCCAAATTTAGTATGGCGAAGAATCGGGCTCGCAATTCTTGCTGTGATTACTCCGATATTTCTCATCAAACTACCAAGCTCGGGCGTATCCAGTGATTTACCACTGGATAAGATCATTCACCTATTTTTTCATTTCACTTTATGTGCTTGGTTTTTGATTGGCTTTGAAAAGAAAAAGCACGTTTTTATATTCTCAGCTCTTTATGGGCTAGCAATAGAGATAGCACAAAGCTTTACCGATTATAGATCGTTCGAGCTGGCCGATCTTGTGGCAAATATTCTCGGCGCTAGCCTGGCCCTAGTCGTCTTTAAATATCTACTTCGCCGTTAAAGACCTGGACAATCGGTCCGGCCAACCAACAGTCACTCTCATCGAAAGTCGCTTCAAGATCACCACCTGCGACTTTAATTTTAATTTTATTCCAGCCGTGCTTTTGATTAAGAAATCTCGCCACAGCGACAGCACCTGTTCCACAGGCAAGTGTTTCTGCCTCAACACCACGCTCATAAGTTCGAACGATCACTGAAGCTGGTGCCATCAATTTGGCAAAATTAATATTACAGCCTTTAGTAAAACGACTGTCGGCGCGTGCTACAGGAGCAAGCTTCATCCAATCATTTGATTGGATGTCTTGCTTATCGTCTAGCATAAAGACTGCATGGGGAACGCCAGTATTTACATAAAAACTTTCCTTAGCTTCAATAAGATCGCTTACTTTGATGGCATCAGCATCTCTATAAGTATTCATAGTGACGCTCGCAAGCTGATCAGCAAGGAGCTTGCCTTGGTAGGTCTCAGCGTGATTTGTAATAAAGGCGGTATCTTTCTTATTGAAACGACTACAGTACCAATGCACACAGGCCCTCGCTCCGTTGCCACACATTTCAACTTCGCCACCGTCGGCATTAAAATAAGTCATTTTAAAATCATGATCTTTAATTTCGGTATTAATCCAAAGAACGCCATCGGCGCCAACGCCAAACTTTCTATCGCATAATTTTTGAATAAGTTTATTGTCGAGAGTGCAGCTTCCAGCGCCGTGAAATAAAATAAAATCGTTGCCTGCACCTGAATATTTCCAAAACTTCATGACGGTCCGCCCCTTTAGTCGATCATGCCACCACGATATAACTTTGAGCTAGTCTCGACCATCCCTACAAAACCGAGTATAAAGGATGGGATTAAATTCAAGATTTAGGGACATTAGCTCAGTTGGTTAGAGCTACCGGCTCATAACCGGTTGGTCGTAGGTTCAAGTCCTACATGTCCCACCATTATTAAGGCCCATCCATAGGATGGGCTTTTTTTATCCACTTAAGATACTACGGCTCGAATCGAGCTTATATGAGCTCAAAATCACAGGCTGCCCACAAATAATGGGCATCAACATTTAGCGACAAGCTATAAATACCTGTCTTATTTTTGTTTATATTTTCTTAGAAAGTGCAATAATAATAAAGGTTTATGGCTTGAATGCCGATGAGTCAATAAATTCTAATTTAGGTTTATGGCTCACATGACAGTAAAATGTCTTATGGATTTAAACCTTGAAATAAACGAAGACGCCGACCCGTTGGGAATGCATTTGTGTTCCCACCTTTAAAGTGGACGGAAGAACAGTGGAACGTAATATGGAAAGCCTTCCGAAACGACTAAGTAGACTTCTAAAAAGCCAAGCTGGTTTTTCATTAGCTGAACTTATGGTGGCAGCTGGTGTTACTGGAACTTTGGCACTTGGTACACTCCAACTTGCGAGCTTACAAAACAAGGCCATGCTGGCCGATGATCTTATCAGTGCTCAACAAACAGCTGATATGATTATGAAAAATGGTCACTCCTGTAGAAGAACACTTCGCGGGATCAATCCCGTCACAGTTGCTAAACCCTTCGCAATAGCAAACGGCCTGTCGAATTCTGACGATGAAGACCCTGTCCCAGTTCCAACTTGCCAAGCAGATGGGACAAATTGCTCACTTAGAGTAAGTCCTGGTGCTGCTGATATTGCAAACAATCTTGAAGATACAGTCTCTAAAGGCGAAAACTATGTAGTCTTCGGAAACTCAGTTATGGTCGAAAGTATTGCCATTACTGACTTCAAAGCTTTAAAAGCTAAAGCTACTCAAAATTCTTCAAGTCAAACAAGATCACAAAAAAATGCCGCCGATGGTGTCGTCCATGTTGAAAACCAAGGCGTAGTTGAAATGCGCTTTATCTTTGCTACAAAAGACTCCACCAGACCTGCTGGTCAAAAGTTAAGAAAGGTTACTAAATATCTTTACGTGCCCGTCGCGATCGATAGCACCACTGGTTTAATCACCGACTGTGATCAACCTGCCGATCGTGGAGTGCAGGACACTGATTTTGAGTTATGTGAAACCCTTGGTGGATCTTACGAAGATGGTCAATGTAAAGACGGTAAGAGTGGACTTGTAAAGTCTCTAAAAGCCGAACTGTGTGTTGCGAAAATTGGTGGATCGTTTAATGCCGCTAATGGAACATGTATTCCGCCTTGGTACTCATGTTCATGTAGTACAGCAGGTGCTTACGTGACAGGCTTCACCGATAACAATGAAATCATCTGTAGCTCAGGAACGTTTGTATGTTCATTTTAAAGATATTTAATACACGCCTTGGTCAAAGAGGATTCTCTCTTGCCGAAGGTATGGTTACCGCCGGACTCCTAGGAGTTGTGAGCTTAGCCATGCTCCAGGGACTAAAAGAGGATAGCAAGACCAAACAGATGATGCGTCAAGAAGATGAGATTCAATCAATTATGGCAACTGTTGATAGTTTAATGAAAAACACTGTTGCCTGTAGCGCGACGCTGGCCGGAGCGAGTATCTCAAATATTAATACCATTAACGAGGTTCTAAGCGTTAGAGGTGAAGGAGGAGCCGTAGCGACTTATACAGCTCCAGCTCAAGGCTCCACTCCTGTGAACTTAAGTAAATCGGCTAGCTTTCAGGGGGGTAACCTCCTGATCGACAAAATTGAAATTACGCCTATGAAGAAGTTCTTTGAGGCTCAATCTCGAGGGGAAGCTGCCTTCACCAAAGTTTACGGCACAGTTGAACTAAAAGTTTATTTTCAACAAAAAGCTCAAAAAAGAGATGTAACCATTCCAAGATCTGTAAACGTAAGTGTAGCCGCAAGTGCTTCTGGATCTTTTATTGAATGTGCTAATCCGGCTGACATTGTTTCACTTCAGCTGAAGGAAAAAGTGTGCGCGATGACATATGATCCAAGCGGAATGAACTATATTGTAGGGAGTTTTGGAGCGGATGATGGCGAGTGTAAAGGAATGAAAGAGGGCGTGAGCGATATTGGCTCAAAAGTGATTTGCCTTGAAACTGGTGGCAAGGTCATCCCTCACCCTAGTGATCCAACCAAATGGGGTTGCTCATTCAAGTCGACAACTTGTCCTAATGGAATTCAAGAGTTTGATGCTAACGGTAGCCCAGTTTGCGTACCTTAAGAGGATTAATGATGAACACGTTATTCAACCAAAGAGGTAGTTCGCTTGTCCAGGTCATGGTGATCTCTGGGATGGTGAGCGTATTTGGACTTGCCGTCATGCAAACGTCTAAAAATATGCAAAGTATCAAGCAAACTATGATGGTCAAAGACTCTATCGAGCAGTTTAAAGAGACAGCATCTAATCTATTGATGAATGAAGCTGCCTGCAGCAATACGCTACAGGCTCTAGTTCCAACAAGAAGTTTGGCAGGTTCAGACAAATCTCCCACTGTCATACGTGACTATAACAATGACCCAGCATACGAGCTATACTCAGATGCAAGTGCTGCAACTACTGTTTACAATGGCAATATTAGAATTGGATCAATGCGCTTTACTGGCTTTGACGATACAACTGACAGCGCTGTTCTCAAAGTAACAATGTTGAAATCAAAAACGGATGGTGTGGGCGAAAAATTCGGTCAACTCGTTCTTGGTGGCAAAGAAATAACAATTGATATTCCATTAAGAGTCTACTTTTCTAGACCTGCAGGCGTTGTTACTGACTGTGCAAGTGATCCTTTTGAAGCTTGCTTTGCTGACAGCTCCGCAACAGAGGTAGCTCAAGGTCCACTTGAACAGTTATGTGACGATGATCTAGGTGGCTCTTTCTATAATGGTAAATGTATCGTAACAGAGCACATTATGGACCAAACCCGTTGTGATGGCTCGTATGGAACGTGCTCAGGAGTTCCAACTAATGCGGACTCATTCAATTCAATGTGTCACAACTTGGGCGGTGTCTTTGATCCTGTAACTAAAGCATGTAAGCCGCGATTTGGTGGAGTGAAATGTCCTCCAGGCACCAAACTTAAAGGCTTTGATGACGAAGGAAAACTTCGCTGCGAAGTACCATAGATCTCGAGTCATAATTGCTAAGAAACGTTAAGGCCCTCTCCTATATCCTGCCATTTATCTGTATGCTCGTTGTTTATGCAGCGAGCTTTTACTCTGGTTCGCTTTGGGATGATAACGTTTTCATCTTTAAAGCTGAGGCTATTACAAAGTCTCCTCATCCTTTCGTATTTTTCGACTACACATCTTCGAATCATCGTGCCTGGCCTCTAGGTTATGTCTTCTTTTGGATTCTCTATCGAGTTTTTGCCGAAAATTTCATTTGGTACAAAGTTCTCAATCTACTTGTGCACTTTTCAAATTTTTACCTGCTGAGAAGGTTTCTTCAAAACCTTCGGATCAAGCATTCATTTTTTATGAGTTTGCTGTTTCTATTTCACCCCCTTCAGGTGGAATCCGTAAGCTGGATTTTTCAGCTCAACACATTACTCGCAACTAGTTTTGTTCTTCTTTGCTTGAACTGCTTACTTGAGAATAAGTACCGTTTAAGCCTGCTTTTCTTCGCCCTCAGCCTGCTCACCAAGAGTTATGCTGTGTTTGTGCCTTTTATTTGCATTCTCATTCTTCAAAAGCATTTTACGTTTAAACAGTCTGTACTGCGATCGATTCCATTTTTTATAATCTCGCTCATCGTTGGACTGCTAACTATTAGAGGAGTCAACTCATCCGACAAGGAAAGCCAAATACGGGAAAGGTTCCATACGCAAAATGCACAAAAAACAGTTAAAGAAGAGTCGATTGTGGCTATTCCAAGCCCGACACCTGCAATAGTAGAAAATGAAGAAGCTATAAGTTTGAGCGATGAGAACGAAGTTGCGCCTGAGACTATAGAAGTCGTAGAATCGACGGAGCCTCAAGAGCTTGCACAAGAGGTTGTTGTTGAGCAAGCGATCACTCCACCGCCAGAACCTACTCCTGTTACCATGACGGTTATTAAAGAAAGAAAAGTTTTTGACTGGGTTTCGTTTGCCCATACAAAGCTTCAACTCATGGCCAACTCTATTTCATTTTACCTCCAAACCTTTTTAGTAGGGCGAGATCACTTTCTTTTTTACCCTTTGATAGATCCTTTAGCCTTGGAAAATATTTACAATCTTTTGTTATTTTTTCTTTTCATTACGGCTTACTTATTTTTCCTGGCTGATAAGAAGGTTATTCAAACAAACTCGTTTCTAATGGCAACGCTCTTTGTATGTGCATGGTTACCTATCTCTGGCATTTTTTACGTGCCCTTTATGAAGTTTGCTCATTACTCAGATCATTGGGCCTATCTTTGTTCCATCCCACTGTCGGTACTTCTCATTCAGGCAATAAATCATCTGATTACTCGTTTTAATCTACGAAATAAAATGAGTTCATTAATGATTGGTTTAATTTTTGCCATGCCCATTTCATTTAACTTAATTAAAACAATCCAGTACTCCAGTGTTTTCAATGATCATGAGCAAATGCTCAGACGAAATATTTTACACAACCCTAAAAATACTTTTGTGAGACGCTACCTCGCAGCAAAACTGCATCGAAACGGCGAGACAAGATATGCGATTGAAGAGCTAATAAAAGCTCAAACTATTGATCCTGGAAATATGGAAGTTAAAGTTCAATTAGACTATTATAAAGATCAGCTTAAAAAAGAGAAATAATGCGAACCCTTGTCCAAACGACATACGAGCTTACTCGGGCCCAACTCAAGGCCAGATATAGAAACACTTTTGCGGGTTTGGTGTGGGTTATTCTTAATCCATTGATTATGTTTGGCGCGCAAGCCATAGCCTTCAAACATATCCTGAAAATCGATATTCATAATTACTATCTGTATCTAGTATGCGGGCTTACACCCTGGATCTTCTTAATTATGACCATTCAGATGACGACCCCTGTTTTACTTCATTCGGGATCTCTGTTGAAGTCTTTTAAAATTAATCCCTTGGTTTTGATATTTTCACAAGTCGCAGATAACTTTTTGAATTTCCTTCTAGCTTTTTCTATTATGTACCTTCCGATACAGCTTATGTATTCGCCCCCATCTTGGAGTATCATGCTTGCGATCATTCCGCTTGTGTTGCTGATTGTATCTGTTTGCGCTGTTTGTACGATTTTATCTTTAATGCAAGTTTTTCTTCGTGATACAAATTATGTTGTCAGTTTTGTAACGGGTGTGCTCTTTTTTGTTACGCCCATTTTTTTCTCTGAGGATATGGTGTCAGAAAATTATAGGTGGATGTTCGATTTTCATTTACCTTATCTTTATATAAAAGCCTTTAGATCATGTTTTTATGAGTTTAATCTAGATTTTTTCTTACTAGCACTCTCAAAGGCTTCCCTATCAACGATTTTCTTAGTTTCAATTGCTAGCTGGACTTGGAAAAGGAATAAAAATGAACTCTACCTCAGAATCTAAATCAGTTCTCGAGGTAAATGATTTAAATATTCATTTTGACCTCGACTATCACTTTATTGCCTCAGTTCGTGAGAAGTTTATCCAAGCGATTAAAGATCCAATTGATTTTTTTTCACCGAGTAAAGATAAGCTTCACGTGCTCAAGGGAATTCAGTTGTCACTAAATCATGGCGATAGACTTGGGATTATCGGTGTTAATGGTTCAGGAAAGACAACCCTTTGTCGCTGTATAGCTGGTATGTATTCACCTTCAAAGGGCTCGGTTAACATCAACGGTGAAGTCAGAGCAATTTTTGATACTTCTGTCGGGATTCTTCCTGAGCTAACCGGTCGTGAAAATGCACAATTACTCTCTCAGTTCTTGTTCCCAAGTATAAGCAAGGATGAAAGAAAAGCTATTATCGACGACGCTTTAGAGTTTTCTGAACTTGGACACTTTCTTGATACACCCTACAGGACTTATTCCAAGGGCATGCAAACGAGACTCAGTCTTTCACTTATTTCATCTAAAGCTACTGATTTACTTATTCTTGATGAAGTCTTCGATGGAGCTGATGAGTTTTTCCAAGAGAAAATCTCCAAACGGGTACTTAAGATGATCCATCAATCTGGAGCTGTTATTTTTGTCTCACATTCTCCTGATCAAGTTCTTCAAGCGTGTAATCGCGCCATTTTCTTAAATAATGGACATATTGAAATCGATGGATCACCAGAGGAAGTCATTGCACATTATAGAAAGGCTAATATTGGCGGGTCTGTAAAATAGCTTGATCGATAGATTTTCTAAGATGCCTTGATTCAGACGAATCAATAGACTCAACGATTCTCGCTAGATGTGAGAAGTGATACTGCATATCATTAGCATTCTTTAAAAACGGCAACTGTCCTAAAATGCCAAATATCTCCCAGCGCACTTGCCCCAATGTCACTTGCTTCAAGAAGTCTCGTCCATTTTTAAACTCATCGATAGGCCCTAGACCACGATCTAATCGCTGCCAATTGTGCTCAAGCCATAAGTGAGGGTAAACCAAGGGGGTCATCTCTAGTTCGGAGGAACTTATATAAGTTCTAATCACGGACTCTACACTGGCAAGACCGTTATGCCCTATCGTGGCATCGACCTTCAAAAAGACTCTGTTCCACTTCTTTATTCGAAGTTCAGGATTTAATCGTAGGTTTTTAATATCGCTATGATAAAGCCTTAAAAGGTAAACAAGGTCATCCGATTTTGTTTTTGCTTTTTCAACTGTTTGTATTTTTGTCTTTAAAATAATATCTCGATCTAGTTCATGAGGATTCGCAAGATCATGAGCGAGGCTTAAAGTCTCTGAGGTGTAGTAGTTAAATTCACCGATAACTGGGATAAAATAGCGAATCCATTCCAAGAAATCACGAAGGATCCTATGATCTAGATCTTTTGCAGTCGCTGTATTGAAGATGGTAAAGTCAATATCACTAAGGCCTGGAACGAGATCTCCAAGTGCCAGGCTATTTCTCACCCATACTTGAGATGTCGGGAAGCGCCACTGAACAAATGCAATCACTAGTTTTGCAATTAACTTATAAAACTCTATTAAAGTATTCTCGATCCACTTGATTCTAACAATAGATTTAATAATGAGAATTCTTAGTGCTCTCATGACTCTATGACATCTTCAAAAAAGAAGGGGTATGATTTTTTTACATGCTCATAGTTAACAATCTCACCACCACCATTAACTTTCATAAATAGCGCCGCCATCATAATCATTCGATGATCATCTGGAGCTTCATAAATAACTTTATTGGCGTGAAAACTGCCTCCTTGAATCAGCAGCGTGTCGCCAGCCACTTGGTGAGAGATTTCGTTCAAACTCAAGATTTTACAAATCTCACTAAGTCGGTCTGATTCTTTATGCTGTAAGACTGACAAGTTTTTTAACTTACTCGTTCCATCTGCATAGGCTAAAACAAAGGCTAAAGTCGGTACGAGGTCGGGAAATCCTGAACAATCCCCCTCCCAAGAGCTCAATGCACCAAGCGAAACCTTAAGTGGAGTTTGACCAAAGTCCACTCTTGCTCCGATATTTTTTAATATCTCAATGAAGACACAGTCTGGCTGGAATGTATCGATACTTTTGAAATTAGTAATTTCAACCTCACCACAGATTGCAGCTAGTCCCATCGCGTAAGAGAGTGAACTAAAATCTAGCGGGATGGCCCAATGATGGTTTTTACATTGTTCAATCGCATCCTCAGTCATTTTTAAATATTCTTCTGAAGCGCTTAGATTTAATGGGGACACTTTTCCATTCCATAGACTCATCGTCATGGCCACAGCACTTGCGAATTGCGTCGATCTCGCGGCATCAACCTCAAGTAACTCTAACTTATTTTTCACAGGTCCCTTAATGAGTAACCAGATGCCATTTCTATTGTGCTCAATACGCGCACCAAGTTTTGTTAAAGGCTCGATCATTTCGCTCATCGGCCTGTCACGCATATGCCCCGATGCCTCAAGGTGATATGTATTGCAACCTAGGACAAGTAGAGCTGCTAAAAACCTGGTTGTTGTACCACCATAGCCGCATTCTACAATAATCGGTTGATCGGATTCCTTCTCGCACTCTGGAAAACTGTTATGAATAACCAGTTGACCATGTGTTGGAGTAGTCATGTTAAGACCAAGCACCTTAAGGCACTTAAGCATATCTGTGACATCACTTGAGTCGGGAATATTTGAAAGAGTTACTTCGCCTGGTGTGATGGCGGCAAGAAAAAGCATTCTATTGGCCCTAGATTTTGAGCTAGGAATGCTAATTCTCGCTTTAAATTGTCTATTTGAATTAACATTTTTTTTATTTTCAATTGAGGGAGAGCGCATGAATGTCTCCCTGCTTTCGCGTTAACGCATTACTAATATTGCTCCACTTTCTTTCTTCAATCACCACTTGGTCTTGTGAATTTACAACAATCAGCTCTACGCTCTCGCTATCAATTGATTTCTTATCTTTCTTAACAATTGCTATCATTCGATCAAGATCCCAGCTCGATTTATTCCATGGCGTTTTAATGTCGCGAACTTGTAAATTTTCCAATACTTTTTTCAATTTTTCTAACTGCTGTGATTGATCATCTAAGATGAATATCAGTGCAAGTCCCCAGATGACAGCTTCACCGTGGGGAATACTATAACTCCACTCTACGGCATGACCAAAAGTGTGGCCTAGATTCAAGATTTTACGTTCTCCGCTCTCTTTGAAGTCACGTTTTACTAATTCAAGCTTATAGACTGCGCATAAATCGATGATATGACTTAAGCTCTCTTGTGCTTCAATTGCTTGAGCAATTTTTAAATCTAGAAATGCATATTTAGCAATTTCACCTTTTCCACTTATGATCTCTTCTTTTGACAACGAACTTAAAAAATCTTCACAAACAAAAATTTCATTTGGTTGATGGAAGCTGCCGACTAAATTTTTTCCATGCTTGGCATTGATAGCAACTTTGCCGCCTATTGATGCATCAACTTGCGACAATATGGTCGTTGGCACGATACTCCATGTGATTCCTCTAAGAAGTGTCGCGGCAACAAATCCAGCAGCATCACTTAAAGCTCCTCCACCGATAGCAATGAGATGTGACTTCCTTGAGACTCCACGGTCAATGAAAAATTCAAGCGCCCTTTCCCACTCTGCAAAGTTTTTGGCATTTTCACCTTGGCCAAAGCTAAACCAAAGTAGATTATGTCGCCCTTTAAGATCAGCCAATTCGCTGGCATATAATCTTTCCACTTGTGCATCAATACATACAAGTAGCTGACGCTCATCCTCCATCAGGCTCTTAGCAATCTCATCTATATTACTTTTACGTATCCATTTACTCATAGGCTTTTTGTCTCAAATAGTGATCGGCCAAAACAAATCGAACCATTGCTTCCACAACGGGGATGGCCCTTGGGATAATGCACGGGTCATGGCGCCCTTCTTTTGCCTTATCTCCAATAGTCGATGTCGGCTTGAAAACACAATTCATGGTGAGGCGTTCACCACTGCTTATTCCACCCTCGATTCCGCCAAAATTTGCAGCGTCACTGGACACCACGGACCCAGGCAAGTCAGCCATTTGCTCGCCTAACCCGAATGAGAATGCGACACAGGCTCCAATGGACAATACGGCCTTAGCAAGATCGGCTTTTAGTTTATCAAAAGCTGGCTCGCCTAATCCTGCTGGACAATTTTCAACAATGATTGTGACTTTGCCGCCACGAGATTCACCGTTTTTTTTTAAGATCTAGTAGGTAGTTCTTAATATTTTCAGTTTGGTCTGTACCGGGAAAATGATATTCATCAAACTTGGTTTTAGAAATTGATTCTATTTTTCCATCGTGCTCGAAGGGACCAAGCTTGGTGATAAAAGCTTTAACTTCAGTTTTTGGCATGACCAGACTTGCGAAGTATCCTGCAATGACTCTGGCTAAAGTTTCACGTCCGCTAGATCTTCCACCACCTCGATGATCGCGAATCCCATATTTTTGCATCGTGGTTTTATCTGCGTGTCCCGGGCGATAATTATTTTGAAGTTTGTCGTAATCTTTACTGCGTTGATTCGTGTTCTTAACAATGACTGCAATAGGTGTTCCTAACGTTTTGCCATCCATAATCCCCGACAGAACCTCGGCGCGATCAGGCTCCAATCTTGAAGTTGTTCCTTCAATTTTTCCCGGTGCTCTTTTATCAAGCGCAGCCTGCAAATCGTCTGCGCAAAAATTAAGTCCTGGCGGCACCCCATCAATAATCACTCCTAAGGCAACACCGTGAGACTCACCAAAGCTGGTCATCGATATCATTTTGCCAAATGTATTGCCTCGCATGAGTACTCCTTGAATAAGTATCTATTATAACAAGGTTACAAGTTATTGCTTGAGGAGAAATGTTGCCGTCAAAGTAAAACGGTCAACTTATAAGTCGACTTCTTTAAGTAGAAAGTTTGGCAATCTACCGGCCAATGCTTGCGCCTCAATAGTGAGATTGACTAGAGACTGCCTGGAGGAAACAACCAGTTTTTGATCGGATATCAGCTGCTCCTCTGCCGTAATGACTTGATCTAGGTCTACTCTGCCCTTAGCGTATAATTTTGAATAAGCATCTAGGGCCTGGCGAGCTAAACTCTCTCTTTCTTGAGCAGTTTTCAAGTTAAGTGCTAGGTTCTTATGTCTTTCACCAAGAGTAGCTGCAGTTCCGAGAAGAATCTTATTCCATTGGCTTGAATAGCGCTCTAATGTCTTTTTCCTAGCATTCACCTTTGCCAACTCAGCTTTTTGTTCCTCATTTCCTAGAGCAAAGTTAATTTGGACACCTAAAGCAATTTCATCATTCTTTGTTCCCAAGATTCCGCCAGAAATAGCGTCAGCACGATTTAGCTCCCAATCATTATTCCCGTAACTAGCAAATAACTTTATATCCGGAACATCTTTTTGCGAACGAGCCTTAGCTTGCAATGACAGCGCATCTAATCTTTTAATTAAAAGCTGGCGATCAACATTCTCTTTTAAATGCCATCCCTTCCAAGATTTAGTCCAATCTTGCTTTAATCCCTTTGGATTGAATTTCACATCGAGGGCTTGATCGGCGATAACAACCCCCAATTCTTCCTTAAGCGACCACATTCTATTTTCAATATCTCGTATGGCCGTTTCTCGAGCAAGTAGGCTTTCACGCGCGCGTAGCTCATCAACTTTTTCTCGCAAACCATCTCGAACTTGTTTTCGAACATATTTTAATCGCTTATCGACTCTAAGCAGGGCTGCCCTTTCAAGCTCAAGCAGCAATTGTAAGCTGGAGCCCTCAACGTAGAGTTTTGAAAGAGTAATAAGCTGACTTATCTCGCTGGAGTTTAATGTCAAAGAGAGAACCTGTTCATTAGCACGAAGTGTTTTTTCTTCTAAATTAAACGTTCTTCCAAAAATGTTTCGGCCAAAGTCTTGCGTGTACGTTAAGCGCTGCTGAAATAGGTAACTCTGTGAAATAGAGCTCTTTGGCTTCAAATGCTGGTGCGTACTAACAAGGCTTAACTCCCCTCCCCAAGAAAACGGTTTCGCAAGCGTGAGCTCATTAACCCAAGCTTGATTTGCGGAGACTAGCGAGAAGGGATCACGCTCAAAATTAGAGTCGGTATAACTACTTTCAAACTGTAAATTAAGATCAAGCGATGCATTTAGAATTCTCGTGTCTGCCTGGCTAATAGTCACTTCATCCCGAGCATCCATAAGGGCTGAATTATTGTCATAGGTCTTCTGGATTAGTGAACGCAAAGAGGCATTCGAACTTGGTAAAGACAAAAAGAGGATAGCTAGAATACATAAGATTTTGGTCATAATGCGATTTACCACGATGCTAATATCTTGACTATGCTTTCGACTAGTTGCATAAACGAGTCAGGAGAAAAGTAGATCATCGCTGGCGACTTCGGTCACGGGAGGAAAGTCCGGACACCATACAGCAACGTAGCGGGTAATGCCCGTCCATCGCGAGATGAGGACAAGTGCAACAGAAAGGATGTATAGGCGCTTAGGCGTGCTATAGTGAAATCAGGTAAACTCTACGTGGTGCAAATCCAAATAGGCTTGCGCTTAGGGCAGCTGGTCCAAGCAAGCGGGTAGGATGCTCGAGGCCATGGGTAATCATGGCCCTAGACGAATGATGATCCAAGACAGAATCCGGCTTAACGCTTCTCTTCTTTTTTAAGCCTCTGCGTGAATTCGCAGAGGCTTTTTAATTGGCACCTATCGTGCATTTTAAGTCCTTATGAAGCGACTCATAACCCATTTCAGGCTAGTTAGCCTGTCTATATTTTTGACAGTTGTTCTAGCTGCGTGTGGTGGTGAAAAGCGAGTTCATCGTTTTCACTTGCGCTATGACGCTGACGGACTCATCACCTCGTCACTGATTTCCGACAATACTCCGCTCGCGACCGGTGAACGCTACCAACCAGGTCAAAAGCTTCTTTCGACATCATGGGGACAAGATGCTCCCTATAATAGCCTGCTCCCACGAAGAGCTGAAGAAGCTATGCCAGTCGGTTGTGTCAACACAGCTCTAGGCCAGGTCATGAGCTACTACGCCGATTCAATATCAACTAAAGGTAAGCGCAAGGGCACTCTTAACCAACAAATTGCTTGGGCCGACTTTGATCAAGCCATCAACTGGAAGCTTCTAAGTTCACCATCAAAAGTCAGTGATCTTGAGATCGGCACATTATTTAGAAATCTCGTTATTGCAAATCAAACGACACTTAGAACTTCGGCTAATGGAGGCTCATCAACATCCGTAGCTTCAGCTTTAAAATCCATGGTGCTGCATCTCGGTTTTTCTAATTCAATCACCAGCGAGACTAAGCTCGCAGAAGAAATCAATACTGAGCTCGAAAGAAGGCTCATGATGGAAATTAATCACAAGCGTCCGATTCTACTTTCAACTAGTGGCACGCTCAATCACCTTTTAGTCATCGATGGCTATAAAATTGAAAACAATGAAGTTTTATTTCATCTCAATCTTGGCTGGGAAGGTTTATATGATGGATTCTACAGCTTAAATAAGGCATTTGAAATACATCAGCAATTTACAAGAGACGAGCAGGTTTACACGACGACATTGAGTGCAGATGAATATACCTTCTATTATAATATACAGCCTTGCACTGATCAGTGTTTTAGCAATAGGGAGATCAGCGACACTTCAACAGATCATCTCATTTCAGGGAAATTCCATCATCCACTAGACGAGGATATCTACGGGCCATTTTCAGCATCTCAGTCCATTCAAATACTTAAAGATAACTTGAATCGTGCGCCTTACTATATTTCTATTTTAGACCGTGGCCTTCAACCTGTGATTGAAAATATTAATAATTTTGACTTTAGTAGCGAAGATGCTTTTTATGTGCGCTTATCGCCCAAGTCGATCTTTACGACTTCATACTATCCTGCAACGACTGCTTATCAACTATCTATCCTTAAGCAACCTCAAGATTCTAACAGTATCGTAGATGATACTATTTTTACTTTCCGCTTAAGCCATACGGCCGTGAATTTATCGAACGAATCAATCATAAGAATTCAATCCGCTCCGTATTTACCCGAAGGCATTAGCTTTCAAATAGATGATCAAGGAAATGATACAGGTGCTGTGTTAATTGAAAATAATCTCATTAAGATCGACCGGAGTAAATTCGCTAAAGACTATATTGGAAGTTTAAAGGTGAATGCCTTACGCGATGGTAAAATTATTTCGAGCCAGGATTTAAACTTAGCCAACCTTGCCTCAGGTCTTCAGCTTGAAAAAGAACAAAAGATGACTGGAGAATTGACTCCAAATGGCACTCATTCTTTCAAAACAGTTCTTAAAGGTCACTGCGCTATATCTGGTGATCGAGGTTTTTCAAATCAAGGTTTTTATCTCTCGACTGATTTACATTCTCCAACAGACAATACAATCCAATCTTTTTTTGAGCCAGGGATTTATGAAATTAAAGCCAGTTTATCTAATGGGCTAAGCTCTTATACCTATGCTCCTGATAAGACTGAATTTATTGTAAGAATTTCTTGTGATGATGAAGTTCGTGATTTAGCTGAACTTAAATCGCTACTTTAAAAGTAGAAAGAATAATCTAGCCCAAGTCGATTCCAGCGAAACATCAGTGATCGTTGTGAAGAAGCTTCTCCCTCGATGGCCACTGATCTTTTTAAGGCGGAAAAGCCGAAGCTAAACTTAACTCCAAGATGACTACTTGAACTTAACAAATAGTTTAAAGAAGCATCTGCTCTAGCGCCAAATCCTGCATAATCCTCTGAGCGCAATTCCTCTGATAGGGCATGATAGGTCACATAGCCATGAAATGTTTCATAGACTCGATCAAAACCAAGAAGACTCGCCAAATGTCTTGAACGAAGACTTGAGCCTACTCCCAAATACAAATAATTTTCCTGAACTTCATCTTCGCGAAAGAAATTACCCTCCGAAGCAGATCCACTGTTCGCACTCGAATTTGAACCGACAGTTCCAAACTCAGCTCCACCTTGGCCAATAACAGTCTCTAGCCAGTAATGGCCCATATTGTAGCCAAATTGAAATTCGTAATCCGTTATTGTTCCAAACTCAGAAGGCATCATGGCCGAAAAATATGCCAACGTGATTCTTTTATCACCTTGAATAATAATTGGCTCTGTAGTTTCTGGCTTATACTCTTGAATGAAATTAGAATTCATATATGTTTCTAATTCTTTTTCTTCACTCAGTTCAAGCTCCGACTTAGTTTGAGCAAAACTCAAAGTGCTAACAAGTAGAGTTAAGATTAAAAATATATTCTTCATAGTGCCTACAGATCAGAATTGAAGTTGATATAAAACGCATGAATCATATCAGTTGCAGAAATCCCCTGTAACTCTCTTCTTCGAGGGTCTCTGGAAAAGTCGTTGTTATAACTAATTGAAAATTTTGGACTTAATTTCCAGTCAAAATTAGCCACAGAGCTAAGATGCGTCATCCCCGCATCAATTCCAACTGAGCCTGTTTCGTGCATTGGACGAATCAACATCTCATAACTTAGGGTTAATTGCTTTTCTACAAATTGCCCACCAAGACGTGCTCTAAATGTATGTCGTAAGCCAACTTCAGAGCGTGTCTCAAAGTCACTTGCTGAAAGTGGATAATCCGACTTTTGATAGTCAAAAGTTGGAACATAACTTAAATCAAAATAGGTCCAAGGGAGTGAGATGGAAGGAAAGTCGTACTTAAGACCAAGCGGACCAACATTAACATGAGCGCGAAGTGGATAGGCTTTACCTTGTTGTCTCTTTTCGAAGGTAGCATATGAGAACAGAGACATTCGCTCGTTAAGTCGAATCATATCGACATGCAGGTTTCCCTTATGTTGAGAAAAGTCGAAGGACTGCCCAGATAGCTGATCTCTATAGCTTCTCGTCTCGACTTGATAATCAAAGCTCAGCTCTCTTAAGCGAGAGGTGCGTACTTCAGTTTTAAAGCTTAGTGCTTTTTCACCGCCTACTCTCCTAAAGCTCGCAGGCGCAATACCTGCTTTAATCTTCCAACCATCAAACAATGGTCTGCTATCTTCTGAGAATTCATCTAAATCTTCAGCTAGTTTTTCACGGGCTTCTAGGGCCGCAGTTTTTTCGCCACTTCCATCATCGGCGTAGCGTGCTGCTAGCGCTAATTGTTGATCAAGTCTTTCCTGCTCTGGATCAACTTTTGTATCATCGACCGGACGAGGTGGTCGCTTAGGTGAATAGGCCTGTAGGCGACTTGTCTCCATAGGAGATAGATTCATTTTATTTTTTTCTTCAATGGGAATGGGATGCGGATTAGAGGTCTTAAGCTCTACCGGTAGCGCGTAACTTATGGGCTCGTATTGATAATAAAGTGCCCATTGAGACACATACGGGAGAACTTGAATTGCTAGAGCTCGGCCTTAATATCTGCCGTCTTGAAGGACGCGAACAAACTGGCCGCGAACAATGGCATCAGAACCACCGCGCGAGATAATCATTTGCTTTGAACTGGCGTTTAAAACTTCGGCCTCTACTTTTTCACCACGAACAAGACCGAGAGAAACGCTCGGGATAAGCAGAAGTATTGCTAAAAATTCTAATCTCATGAATTAATCATAACCGATCAGAATCTTCGGGGGAAGGCACGAATATAGGAGAAGTTGCTTGTCTTGCGAGTAGGGCAATATCGGTTTTCAGCAGCGATTCATCTTCAACACGATAAGGCTGCCATAATGAACGCGATTCGCTTACTTTTAAGCATACAGCTCTAAACCCTTTACTGTTATGGCTCCAAAACCACGCGTGATCTCCCTCGGCCAATCCGTCTTCAAAACCCTTGTTAAACAACAAGACGTCTTTTTCTTGTGCAATATTAAGAACGCTGCCAATCATCTGCCAGGGCTTTCTCGGACCAACTTCTTGCCCCGACAAAGTAGTGCTTATGAAAAATAGTAGGATAAATAAGCGCATAGCTTATTTTAAACTAATTTGAGCTGTCTTAAAATCTTCAGCGTTACTGAGGAAAAGTTAACCTCTTCAGGCGAGAGCTTCCACTTTTTGCCTAAATCAACACTCGACTCAACGATAATATTCTCAAATTTGTATTTTGTGATCGTTGAGCCAAGTCTCATCAATTCTAGCGGTAATGGCCCCTTCCACAGTGGATAACGTTTAAAACTTGGATCACTCGACTCAAGTATATAAGTCGGTAGCTCAACTTGCCCGGCCAACCATTCATCACGCTTTCGCTTAACCCCTAAAATTTGATTGCCTTCCTTTGAAATGACTCTAATTAAGACCACTTTATGCATTGGTGTTTTTGCTAAAACTTGATCTGTATTTGGAAAGGCTAAGGGTTCACCCGATAATAAGGCAATACAGCCTTCTGCTAGCGGACAGTTTAAACAATTAGCCTTCTTAGCCTGACAATAAACTCTTCCAACATCCATAATGGCTTCATTGAAACCTCTGGCTGAAATTTCTTCAGGAAAAATATCTCCAGTCAAAAACATTTCTCTGATTTCTCTGTGGAGTTTTGGTCCTTTGGTTTGCCCTAGGCCGAAATAACGTGCCATGACCCGTTCTATATTGGCATCGATTGCTAACTCACTTTTATCCATGCCAATGGCAATCAATGCGCTAGCAGTATAATCACCGATACCAGGAAGCTTAACCAACTCTTCCTGTGTCACTGGAAACTTTCCGTTACAAGATCCAATCAATGACTGAGCAGCTTTTCTTAGATTCCTAGCGCGTCGGTAATAACCCAGCCCCTTCCATGCCATACAGACTTCATCTTCAGATGCAGCCGCCAAATCTTTTAAGGTTGGAAAGCGAGCTAAGAATTCTTCAAACTTCCCACGAACTGTTGAGACTGTTGTTTGTTGCAGCATTATTTCTGATACAAGCGTTCCATAAAGAGTACGCTCTTTACGCCAAGGCAGCGAAGAAAACTCTTTCAATGACCAACTCATTAATTTTGTGAAATCCATGGGGAGACTATACTTACTTACAGTGTTTTTTGACAACGTCGACAAAACCTTCCAGATCTTTAGACGTATAAGACTTTAAATCACCACCGTGATAAATGGCATCAATTGAATCTAGATAGTCTCGAAGCTCTGTTGAGAGTTCATCGAGATCGGTGACAATAATTAAATATTTAGCGGTTGAGGCTTTAATCCACTTTATAAGACGAGAGACATCATTCGATCCATAGTTTTGACAGAGTCCTTCTAAGGAGCCCATGGTCTTTATTGACGTATCATAGGTTTGAATCACTACACTGCTTGGACTGCATTGCTTTTGTATTTTCTCTACAAAACTTCTGCGAAGGCAACGAGCTGGATCAGTTGAAAAATCCATCTTTCTCAAAGAGGCAGATGTATCAATCCATACCTCTACATCATTAGAGATCACTTCTTCTTTTTTAGCTTTACCGCAAAAAATATCAAAGTATTCTCCTTCTCTACATTCAACCAAATTGACATCGGAACTATTAAACGTCTTAAGTGGTTTAGGTGAGTCATTTTCAATCTTCTTTTGAACGCCTTCCTTTTCGACATAACCAAGCTGTGGATGAAAACAACCATCTCCAGAAGGAATACACTCTTTATCCCAATCAGACTGAGCTGTTTGCATTAAGGGAGTCCAAATGGGAGAGATTAACGAGGTCGCCTTAGGCTCAGACAAGAACACAATCTCTACTTTTTTAGGTGTTGCCCACAATGGGCAAGACATGAACACCATAAAAATGAGAGATAATTTTTTCAAAGTTCCATGCCCTTTTGTCGCAGATAACTATTAACATTCTTTCCAAGATCGACAATCAAGTCTCTACCGTCACTATCGAGATTTAAATAATCAGTAAGAAAAGCTTTTTGTCTTGCTGATAAATTTTGTAATCTCTCGCGCAATGAACCTTGTGAGTTTCTTGCACCTTGATCAGCTTGAAAACTAATCGTTCTTTGCTTTCCACCTATATTAATTTTTGCCGAAGCATTTCTTTGCGCAGATCCACTGGCCCCAAGAGCATCTAAATACTCATCGTCTTCAATGGGTGCTTCCTCTTCTTCCTCTCTCGGTGCAGGCCCTGCGCCTTCTGGCATAGGTGCTCCGCTAGATTCCTCTTCGCGGTAGAACTTCACTAGGCGAATGAAGTGCTCCGTATACTCCTCTTCGACAAATTCAATAATTTCGTGAAGTGGTACGGCCAACTTAGCGACAATTTTTGCAATCAACTGAGCATTGAGTTCACTAGTTTTAAGGTTAAGGAAGCGACTCATGGTGGAAACACCGATCCCAGTAATGTCGGCCAGATCTTTTTGAGTCATGGGTCCACGTATTTGCATATACTTACGCACGACACCTAGGAACATCTCAAGTTTATCTCTATTAAATTCCGCCACAGGGACCTCCGGTCCATCTATTTCGAGCAATTTAAGCCCTCGATATTCCTATCGGATTGCAAAATAATTTCTTTATGCAATTTTATATCTTGACGCAACGAGTCGGATATGTCACTATGCAATCGAGAGTTGCAACAGACTCTCAAAATGCACAGGGTCGGAGGATAAATATGCACACGTTAACTGCCTTCATCGACACCATCTTTGAAACAGCTACTGAGATCACTTCAAACGATGCTGAGACCGTAAGCTCAAGGAAAGGCTCACAGTTCGAAGTTATTGAAAATGAAAGGATTTCTGGTGTTGTTCTCGAAGACTTAACGATTTCTGGCTCTCTCTTCTCTCTCACAACTTTCGTGGGCGTAACCTTCGACTCCTGTGCTTTTTTTGGCTCAAAAATTGAAAACTGCGAATTTGTGAATTGCAATTTTATTGATTGCACCTTCCAATTCAGTGAAATTACACATTGCAATTTCAGCTCATGTGAATTTCGTGGCAACGAATGGGACTACACCCCAGTTAAGCGCTCGAAATTACGTGATTGCAAAATGGATGGCCGCTCATCTTATTACTTAACTAAGCACGACTCCTATTTAACTCAATGTTTTGAACTGCCTACTGACTGGGACGAGGTCCCGCCAGATGAGGATGATGTTCAAGAAGATTCGGGGTTTTTCTCACAACTCCTTGGAAAAGCAGCTTAATTGCCCCTGGCATATATCACTCAGGTATTTTAAGGACGGCACGGCCAGGTAAACCTTCGCCCGCAACGTGAAATACCAACCTTTCAAGGCCAGATCCAGGGAGATGGATTTCCCCTGGTCCCCTTCATGCGAGTTTACTCGCTCACCCCCGCACCCCAGGCAAGTCCTGGGGTGTATCCTTTTATACTCAAGAGTTCCGGTCACATAGCCGATATAGCTAGCTGATGAGGAGAAGTCATGAAGCTAGTTTTAACCTTAATACTATCGTTGCTCGTAATTAGTTCGTATGCAGAAGTTGATATTGAACCATCAGTCGATGTTCATGATGCTTTGATGGATGCTATGCAATCGCGTTCCTTAACTCCGCAGGAAGTCTCAGATACTGCCAATGGTGTAACACAAGAAGCTGATGACACCGATACTTGTCTTTGGGGCGGCTGGATTTCGACAAAAGATGATGACGGCAAATGCCTGCCTCCATTTGCAGCCTCTGTTTTTAACGACCCTTATATTGCCAACTTTTCACCGACCTACAACGCTAGAATGAGATGCGGCGCTCGCAATTTGTAACGCTGTAACCCAGTTCTTTTTGGTAAGGCCGACAGTGGCCGAGACGCCAATGGATACTGCGTTGATATACCAGAGCCTGACTCAGCATTATTAATGACGGCCTGTCGTCAGGCAGCTGAAGCGGGATCAGAAAAACACTTAAAAAGTCTGCAAGAAGATCCGGAGCTTCTCGCTCAGTACATTACCCAGTCGGCTGAAATCGCGGTTCAATGTCGCCAGGGTGGCCAAACTTGTACTGACTTTATTGAAGCAATATCAAAAGGTGTAAAGCCTGCACTTAGTTGTCATGAAAACAGTGCTCTCTTCCCTTATATCAATAGCACTTTATCTAGTACCAATCTAAGCATGATCGATCAGCTTACCGGAAGTCTTGGAAGTGAGTACAACTCATATCTAAGTTCTCTTCTTCAAAATAGAAATGCTGCTCTTACACATAATCGCCAGCTCATGGATCAGGCGATTGCACAGTATTCAAACTCTGATCAAGTTCGCCGCATGTACACGAGGCTAAATCAAAACTTCACCGTCCACTACAATCGTAGTCGCAGAAGAGTTGGATCTAAGACTCGAGGTCGCTCTGTCGGTCGTTGCTTGATGTATACAAAGATGGCGCTTTTGAGTGGAAACTTTTTTAGAAGCTATCCTGGCGTTGGCGCTGCTAAAGACTTTGGCCCAGAACTCGACCGCGCTGGATTTACGAATCTCATGGAAACTCCAGGCTTTGAAGATATGACCCCAGAAAATGCTCCTGAAGGTGCCGTCATCGTCTACTCAGGTGGTCAGTACGGCCATATCGAAGTCAAAATGAGTGACGGTAGCTATGGCAGTGATTTCAATAGTTCTAGTCCAATCTCATCTAGAATTGCGCGAACACCAATAGGAATTTACGTTAAGATCCCTGAGACAATTGAAGGGATGGTCGAGGTGCCAAATGAATAAAATAATTATTGCGATACTTTTATCATCTCTAAGCTTTACATCTTTTGCCATGGCACAAACATCTGTGCTGCAAAAGGTTGAATCCATTTCTGAAATCAAGACAAATGAGGATTTAAAGTCTGCCTATGAGACTCTAAGCTCCGCTGTTAAAGAATTAGACAAGAAGAAAGAAACTGAAAAGCTTGAGGTGGCCATTTTGAAGGGCTACGCGACTGTATCTAAAAAAGATGAAAGCCTCGTCGGACTTGAAGACTTTGCTCCTTACTTTAAAAAGCACAAAGCCAAACTAACGACGTTGGCCAAAAAACATCTTAGTAAAGATGAAGCTGAAGCCGTTCTCTTTGGGCTCAATGCTATGTCGGAAAATGTTGATCTTGGTAACGACCCGTCGGTCAAAAAATAATTACGGCAGTCGGTAGAAACAACCTACCGACTCTGTATTTCGCTTTGAGGCAGACAGGACAAGCTGACTTACTTCTACCGCGTTTCTTAAACCAATTAACTCATCCGAAAGCCTTGCATCACGATAAAAACGCTGAATTTCTTCAGAGAGCTCAACCAGCATCGCATTGGCGCGCTTTAATCGATCGCCTGATCTTGTTAAGCCTAGATAATTCCACATGGTTTGCTTTAGAGTCATCCAGTCCTGAGCAGTTAGAGCGATATCAACTTGAAGATGACCATCCTTCCAGTCCTTAATCATAGTCGGATCATAACTCTTCACCGATGGTAGAGATTCAAGAATATCTTCGGCGGCGATGTGACCAAAAGTTAAGCCTTCCAGTAGTGACGTAGACGCCAAACGGTTAGCACCGTGAAGTCCAGTGCAAGCAACTTCACCAACCGCATAAAGTCCGGCCAGGTTTGTTCTGCCATTAAGATCTGTCTTAACGCCACCGCAAGTATAGTGAGCGGCCGGAACCACCGGAATTGGCTCTTCGGTAATATCAACGTTTTTAGACAAGCAATGCTCATAAATTGTTGGAAAGCGATTCTTGACCCAGTCCGAATCCTTATGAGTAATATCCAAGTAAACGCATTCATGGCGAGTAGCAATCATCTCTTCGTGAATGGATCTTGCAACGACGTCGCGCGGAGCGAGTTCTCTATCAGGGTGATACTTTGACATGAAGGCACGACCTTCAGAGTTCACCAAGACACCGCCTTCTCCGCGAAGGGCTTCAGAAATTAAGAAACGACGATGAGAACTTTTGTCAAAGAAAGTTGTAGGGTGAAATTGTATAAATTCCATATCGGTAAAAATCGCACCGGCCCGTTTGGCCATTGCGTGACCGTCCCCTCTCGCACCCTCAGAGTTTGAATGGTTGAGATAGAGGGCGCCGATACCACCGGTTGCCAGTACTGTTACTTTTGCGAGAGCTTTAGCCGTCATGCCGGTTTCTTGATTAAAAACATAAGCACCAAGAACTCTTGGCTCTTCATAACGCTGTTGGATGCGAACACCGTGGTGAAGCGGAGTCAAAAGATCAATTGCGGTATGACCTGTTAAAAAAGTTACATTGGGAAAGCGCTTTTTATCATTGAGATAATTGAGCATGGAGACTTGAATCTCTCTGCCCGTAAAATCGCCCTGATACAAAATTCTCGATTTCGAATGACAGGCTTCCATTGTAAAAGTTAAATCACCACGATCACTTTTTTGAAAATTTGTTTTCGCCTTCTTGATCAGTAAATTTTCAAGAATCTCACCAGAGCGTCTTTGAACTAACTGAGCTGCTTCAAGCAGGCTCGTTCCAGAAGATGCCTTCATGATATCGTCAACAAGGCTACCTTCGCCTTCAGTTGGTTCGCCTGACTTTTCGTAAATAATTCCACCCTGTGCCCAGAATGTATTAGATATTTTTGGATCTTTCTCACGTGTGAGAATACCTACTTTCAAGCCCGACTCTCCAAGACGAATCGCACTCGCAAGTCCGGCCACTCCGCTTCCGATCACTAGAGCATCAAATTGATAACTACTCATACTTTAGCACCATGCTTTAAAGAAAGATCAACTGGTGGTGCACCGTAGGTTAGTGATCCTACGCTAATGAAATCGACCCCATCAATGAGGTAGTCTTTCAATGTTTTTAAGTTGATACCGCCAGAGACTTCAAACGTCGTATTGCTCTTTTTAGTTTTAACGGCTTGCTTTACCATCTCCGGAGAGAAGTTATCGAGCATGATATGATTAACACCAAGTTCTAACACCTCAGAAAGCTCCGCGAGGTTATGAACCTCAACCTCAATTGGGGCATAAGCACTTGATTGAGATCTAAAGAAATCGACGGCATTTTTCACACCACCAAAAAATGTTTTATGATTATCTTTAACCATCCACATTTCAGTTGGTCCAAAACGATGATTAAAACCTCCACCAACTGTAACTGCATACTTTTCTAACGATCTAAGACCTGGAGTGGTTTTTCTTGTATCAAGAATTTTAGTTTTTGAGTTTTTGGATAAATCGACAAAGCGTTTTGTATGAGTCGCCACTGCGCTGGCGCGGGCCAAGAGATTAAGCGCGACTCGTTCACCAGTAAGAGCGATGGCATAAGGCAACTCAAAGTCGACTTGATAAGGATCTTTAAACTCTTTACCTTCAAGTTCGGTAAGAAAGTTAGTTGGTAAGTTGGCACCGAGATAATTAAAAGTAGCACCAAACCAAGCGACACCGGCCAAGGTCATGGGTGATTTAATTTTTAATGAGCAATGAACTAAGTCCATAGGAAGCGACTGTGCGACACCAAAGTGCCTGTGCAAATCATCTTCTTGCAAGAAAAGCTTAATGTCGTTTTCAATCACTTTATGCAGCATTGCTCTACCTTTTTTGACGATCGCTCTCTTTTATCCCTTTCATCTTAAGACGTTAAGTCGTCTCTTCCTGTCATCGTACTTTCAATACTTTAGACTATGAGTTCCTTACGATGAAACCCCTCATTGCCATCTATTTAGTCTTTTTGGGGCTGTTTTATGCCAACCAATACCTACTGGAGAGCAAAGCTCGAAAGCGTCAAGTTCCGGCCTGGGCACAATGGACCTTTTACGAGCTGAAAGATCGCCATGACAGTATTACCCTCGCAAGTTTTCATACCGCTAGTGTGACTGGTCATAAGATTAAAATGCCAAGACGATTAAAAAAGATATTAAACTCATTACACATTGAACATTTGGCGACGCCCTCAGGCCTACACTTAAGCCTACTTACGAGCCTTTTTTTTCCTTTCTTAGGTCGTATCGCTCGCCTATCTTTTTTAGCTCCCATTTTTACTCTTAACGAATTTTATTCTCTCAAAAGAATTGCTCTGTTTAAGGCTATTGGCATTACCTCGCCAAAACTGAATCGGCTTAAAGCTTTTTATATTGTTATGACCACTGATCTTTTACTGGGAAGCGCATCAAGCTCACCTTATTCCTTCCTGTTCGGATTTCTATTTTTAGGCTCAATCATAGCTACAACTAACAAAAGTATTCTGTCCTCACAGTTTATACCTTTCGCACTTTTAGGGGCTCAGTGCTTGATCGCCTATTGTCTTGATCAACCGCTCTATCTGTCCGGCTTCTTTTTAGGACTAGTCATCACAAGTCTTTTTAGCTTTCTCTTTCCGCTTCTTGTGCTTGATATTCTTCTACTCAAATTGTCCGCCTGGCCGATGTGGTCGGTTTCTCATTGGGCGCTAGAGCTATGGTGGAAGGCGGTACTTTTAGCTAGTAAAATCTCATTACATCAAGGCCCTCAGCAGATCTCATTTCTTGTCATCATTGCTCTTTTTCTCATACTTTTGAAATACTACAAGTTAGCAGGATTACTCCTGCTCTTAAACTTCACACCACTTTGGAATGCACCTACGAAACGCGACTGGCGCACTGATACGATTCGACCAGAAAAGCCAATCAGTATTAAGCAAAAACGCTACGGCTTTGAAACAATTCATGAAAAAAAAAGGCGATGCACACATCGGCATCGCCCTATTGGATATGAGATTAAATGTCTTTAGTAAGAAAGAAGTTTTCTCAGCTGCGCTTCAACATCACTTGTTTGTGGCAGAAGAACTTCCTCACTTGAAGGACAGTAAGCAATATGTGAATCAACTGCTGCCACACGAAGTATTGGTGCATCTAGGCTCTCAAAACATTCTTCGTTAACACGTGCTGCGATCTCACCAGCATAACCAGAAGTCTTAGTCTCTTCATGGCAAATCAAAAGTCGATTTGTTTTCGTGACAGACTTTTTAACCGCTTCCATATCAAATGGAGCCAGCGTTCTTGGATCTAGGATCTCAATTGAAACGCCAAGCTCTGCCTCTAATTTCTTAGCTGCTTCGACTGACTTTTGTACAAGTGCGCCCCAAGCGACGATGGTTGCATTTTTACCTTCTTTAACCACACGTGCTTTACCAAAAGGAATCATATACTCATCGCCTGGATTAGCTGTGCGGTTATAGCCTTGATAGTAAAGGTGCTTGTGCTCTAGGAACATCACTGGATCATCGGCCCTGATGGCAGTACGAAGTAGTCCTGCTGCATCTTGAGCGTTTGATGGGTAAGCGACGCAAATCCCTGGGATATGCGTGAATAAACTTTCACCACACTGAGAGTGGTACATGGCACCGCCACGAAGATATCCACCGATTGGAACACGCACGACCATTGGACATTTATAATCGCCACCACTTCTATAGCGAGTTGTCGCCATTTCATTTTTCAACTGCATATAGGCAGTCCAGATATAATCGAAAAATTGAATTTCAACGACTGGTTTAATCCCACGCATGGCCATACCGATGGCGCGACCAATAATATTAGCTTCGGCCAAAGGTGAATTAAAAACCTGACCTTCTTTTGAAGCACGCTGAACACCATGAGTAACCTTGAAAACGCCACCCTTACCTTTAAGGTTTGGATCATCGAGTTTTTCAAGCTGACTGAAGTCCGCAACGTCTTCTCCAAACATTCTTAACAGTGGATTTTTAGAGAACTCACTTTTTAGAACGCTGTTAATGGCGCCGGCCAAAGGCACATCATCTTTGCCTTCAAACTTTGGCTCAGATTCAAACTTTGATGTATCTGCGATATTTACGTCTTCGCTAAACAGATGCTTAGTCGCATCTGCAGGATCAGGCCATGGAGTTTCTAGCGCACGTTTAAGCGCGTCCTTAAGTTCGGCATCGACTTTAGCAAAGAGTTCTGTTTTTTCTTCTTCAGAAATCACACCACTTTCGATCAAGAGTTTTGGGTAGGAATTAAAAACGTCACGACGTTTCTCATCAGCAAGATCTTCCTGCGTGCGATACATAGCGTGATCATCAGAAAGTGAATGCGAGTAAGGACGAGTTACATGGGCCTGAACAAGAACAGGGCCTTTACCAGAGCGCAGGTACTTAACTGCTTCAACCATGCAGGCGTAAGACTCAATAGGACAGCTTCCATCAACTTCAAAAATTTTAAGTCCTGGAAAATTAGCCATGGCTTTTGAAATCGATCCCGCAGGTGTTTGAACTGAAACAGGAACAGAAATGGCATAACCATTATCTTCAACCATAAAAAGAACTGGCAGCTTGTTGACACAAGCAGTTGTCATCGCCTCCCAAAATTCACCTTGAGAAGTTGTTCCATCGCCACAAGAAACGTAAGCGATTTCATCGCCGTACGCAGGAATGCCATGATCGACACCATCAGCTTTAAGCTTATTTAGGTAACGTCCAGCTTCAGCAACTCCGCAAGCTTGCAAAAACTGTGTGCCAGTACATGAAGATTTAGAAACAATATTTAACTTCACGTTGCCCCAGTGAGCTGGCATCTGTCTGCCATGACTGGCCGTATCGCCGATATTGCCGTTTGCTTGGCAAAGCATTTCGTAGGGGGTTACTCCCAGTCCTAAGCATAGAGCACGGTCACGATAATATGGAATGAACCAGTCATACTTTGGCTTCATGGTTCTTGCCACGGCCGAAAGAATACCTTCGTGACCAGCACCAGAAATTTGAAAGAAGGCTTTTGATTGCTTCTTCATAGAGATTTCTGTGTCATCAACTCGTCGTGAGAGATAAACATTTCGAAGCATATCGACGAGATCTTCTTTTTTTAGGCCGTATTGTTTAGCGAGTTTTAATTTTTTTTCGTGCAAACTTCCCTCTTTGATTTGGGCCGACTTTGTTTGCTTGGACACAGTTTGTTCCAACATGAGCACCTACTTATGCTAAGCGTTAATTAGATATAATTATTCTGATGGAATTTACCGAAGGGGGGGAAACTTGTCCATGGCGAGGCGTCAAAAACCAGAGGAAATTGTCATAGCAAAGCGTCGATCTTCTTGACCTCTAAGTCCTGCTGGAGCGTTATCAACTGCATAGGATGTCATATCAAATTCAAGTCGTCTTGAGCGAACACCGATACCAAAAGATCCAAAGCCATCACCGTAGCCAAGCCTAAAGAAAAATGTTCTGGCCACGTCCACTTCCATACCGAGCATGAGTCGACGATTAGCGCTGACTCCGTACTTATCTGTGAAGTCTTTCCAGTTAAGTTCAAAGTGAGTACGAACAACATTTCCAACTTGAGGTGTAATTGAAAATCCTAGATCAATTGTTTGCCTAATTTTATCAGGAGCACCAGCACCGCTTCCACTAAAGTCTTGGCTGGCAGCATTTCGAAGCACTACTGCAAAAGTCGGAAGAAGTGCGACAGGAAAAGTTAACTTAGCGCCAACAGTTCCAATTAAGGCCGAGCCTTTTTTATAAGCGCCGTCAGCAAAGTCCGCCGAAACACTTTCATCTTGCACGCCTTTAATTTCTTTTCTATTAAGCAAGATGGCCGAGAGTCCCACTTTAAAGACACCGCCTAAGAAAGAGATATTGGCGCCTAAATACGGGCCGTGGTCGGTTCTTTGAGCATATTCAAAATCGTCTGTGTACTTACTGTCGAGTCGAGCTTTGGTTTTCTTTGAAACAAGATAACCAACGGTCAAATATCTTGTCGTGAAGTTTGGCATTAAAGCGAAGCGCGTATGGGTTGTCTTGTTTCGATTTTCAAGCAGAAGTTTTCTCTGACCTTCTAAGCTAAAGCCATCGATGAAGTTGCCGAAATTATCAGCAACATTTCCTTTGCCCGTGATATCCATCCAGCCTTTATTGAGCTCAAGATGAAAGTTGGAAATATGCAGATGGGGATGCCTAACGGTTCCAAGTCCTGCCGGATTATAGAAAGCTGATGAGGCATCATCGACCTTAGCGATAAAAGCATTTCCCATAGCAAGAGCCCGACCCGTGACGGCCAACTCGGGGTAGCTCGCATCTTCAATGAATCCAAGCTCAGTCGACTGGGCTGAAACTAAAGTGGAAAACAAACATAAGGTACTGAAAATTAAACTTTTCACCTTATTAGTATAGTGAATTCGTGGGGGCATTTCCCCCAGGCAAAAATGTTGCCCGGGGTGAATGTAACTAACTGATTTTAGTGGCGCTTTTTACGACCTGGGAATCTGTGAGGAATATTACCCAAGTAACTTCCTTTTATTTGGCGAATTGATTCAATTCTCGCCTCTGCCAACATATCCGTCGCCTTGTGAACCGGAACATCCTGCTCATCAGAGATTTGGAAAATTTTAAGTGTCGTATCGTAAATCGTATCAACCATACGAGTTGCTTTTGAATCAGACCAACCTTCAAATTCAATTGAAACGTTCATCAAGCCGCCAGCATTAATAAGATAATCGGGCGCATACAAGATGCCTTTTTGTCTCAAGATTTCACCGTGGCGAGTTTCATCCAACTGGTTATTAGCAGCGCCTGCCACAATTTTACACTTCAAGCGATCAATCGTTTTGTCGTTGATCGTTGCACCAAGGGCGCATGGAGCATAGACATCACAATTTACATCGTAAATTTCATCACTTGAAACAAACTCAGCATTTGGAACTGCTTCCTTGAATGCCTGAATATTTTTTTCATTGATATCAGTGAAGAGAACTTTGGCACCATTTTTATAAAGAAGTTCACCAAGGTTTCTACCGACTGAACCAGCACCTTGAAGAGCGACCACTTTGTTTTTTACAGAACGATCGCCGTAGACTTTTGTCAGTGAGGCTTCAATCCCTCTGAAAACTCCGCGAGCTGTGTAGGGAGACGGGTTACCTGATCCACCGTGAGTTTTAGCAACACCACAAACGTTATTCGTCTCTGTGAAAATATGTTCAATGTCTTCAACACCGATATTCACATCTTCCGCTGTAATATAACGACCATTGAGTGATTCTAAGAAACGCCCATATGAGCGAAATAGGGCTTCTGATTTTTCATTTGGATCAGCAATAATAACTGCTTTTCCACCGCCAAGGTTTAAGCCAGAGACTGCAGCTTTATAAGTCATACCCTTAGACAAGCGAAGCACGTCTGTGATGGCTTCGTTAATATCTGAGTATCTCCATAAGCGCGTTCCACCAAGAGCTGGTCCTAGGATTGTATTGTTAATGGCCACGATGGCCTTAAGTCCGCAAGAAGCATCACTAAAGAAAACAACTTCTTCATGGCCTTCAGCGTAGAGTTTTTCAAATGTAAGCATGGGGTACTCCCGTTTGTGATAAAGTAGGTCTTAATTCAAGATTTTCCCTTAAAATCCGATAACTTAAACGATCCGCATCATAAGCTCTCAAAAGTGAAGATAATATGCCCAGTGTGTCAGTTAAGAACATTAATGATAACGACGAGTTAGAAGAGAATAACGAGAAGCTCTTTGAAGTGTCTCAAGGAGAAATCCTGTATGACGAATTAGAGAATCAAGATTTCAAACTCCCGCATGGATGTTTGGCCGGATCTTGTGGTTCATGCAGAGTGTGGGTCATAGAGGGCGAAGATGAATTAGCCCCGGCAAGTGCTATCGAGCAAAATACAATTGATGCCATTACTCAAACTTATAATGAAACGCTTGGACCAGATTTTCTTAAGGGCAAAACATTAAGACTGTCTTGTCGCGCGCGAGTCAAAGGCGAAGGTAAAGTCGTTATCGCCGCTCTTAGGAAGTAACTCTACTGAGTGCTCTTAGTTTTGCATTGATAGCATCACCTGCATCAACGGCCGTGTCCCAAGCTGTATAAATTTGTTTCTTTGTGTTGGCACGAAGATCACCCGCAACATAAACACCGTCGACAGAGGTCATACCTTTTGCATCGCCAATAACAAAGCCACGTTCATCAAGTTCACAACCTAAACTCTTTGCAAGCTCGTTATAAACTAACATGCCAAGGGAAGTGAAGGCCCAATCGCACTCATGGATCGTTCCTCCGGCCAGCTGAAAGCCCTCAAGCGTTTTGCCATTGTCCTTACCTAGCACACTTAAAATTTCACCTTCGATGATTTCAATGCCGTACTTTTTACAAAGCTCTAAGACGTCGCCAGAAATTTCAGATTTTTTATCGTGAGTCAGAACACTCATTTTAGGAGTTTTGTAGCGCTCATACAGCATGACGGCCACCCAGGCAGCTCCGTTGCCATGACCAATAACTGCTGTTCTTTTTCCTAGGACGTGATGACCATCACAGCGCAAACAATAGTCTATCGTCTGCGCATTGGCGTAGGGAAAGACTGCCTCGATATCTCCATCAATGATTGGCTGAACATCCATGACACCTGTAGCGATAATAATATAGCGCGCTAGCCACTTTTGATCTTTACTGTCAGTGAGTTCGAAAAGACCGTCGGCATTTTTAGTTACTTTCGTTACACCCGTATTTTTTTTCCAATGAAATTTTTCTTTAAATTCCCCCTCACTAAGCCACTGAAGGCTTTCTCGATTCGGTTGCTCGATTCCTTTTTTATAACCGAGATGACCTGGGACGTTTTCAACCTTAGCGACCCAAAGGGCTCGTGAGCGCTTCTTATCTTGAGCTGTGCCGGGGAAAAAGAGTGTTTCGTCATTATTTAAAACGGTTCTAAGCGCGGCCATTGTACCTGCCGAGCCGCCGCCAATAATCGCTACTGGATAAATATATTCAGACATTCTTTGGTCCTCCAAAGACTTAGTGATTTGAATTGTTGAATTATTACAGAAAATTAATCGTTTTGGTTAACTCTAGCCGTCAAAGCGCCAAGTCTCTGCGCCTGACCGTTGCCGCCACCATTTTCTTGATTAGTTTCGAGTTCTTTTTTGGAGTAAAAATGCTTTTCTCCATCGACGTCTTTAATACGTATCTCTCGAATTTCAAACTCATCAACATTGGTGAGCTCAAACGATAAGCCTTCCCAAACAATAATCTGCCCATTTTCAGGAAAGTTATTTCCAAGCATATCGAGAACGAAGCCTGCTAATGTGGAGTAATTATCGTTGAGGGGAATTTTAATTTCGTAATCATTGTAGAGATCGCGCAGTGAAATTGAACCTTCAACAACAATACCTTCAATCAGCTCAGCCTGATCGAATTCTTCTTCGCCTTCCCATTCTTCATCATCGTGCTCATCTTGAATTTCACCAAGAATTTCTTCGACAATATCTTCTAGCGTAATAATACCAACGATAAGACCATTTTCATCTTTAACCAAAGCCAAGTGAACTTTCTTGCGGTTCATATGATCAAAAACCGCTTGAATTTTCATATGCTCGTAAACAAAGAAAGGAGCTTTTAAGTAATCGTCGAGCTTAAAGTTTTTCTTTTCATCATCGCTTAGAAAAGCCACATCTTTCACGTGGAGAAAGCCTTTCATATTTTCCATTTCACCATCACAAACTGGATAGCGCGAATGAACATCGGCCTTAACAGCTGTCATGATTTCGTGGTAGCTCCAACCGTATTGGAGGTACTGAACCTTGTTTCTTGGAACCATGATGTCTTTAACTTTAATTTTGGGAAATTCCATAATCGAAGTTAAAAGATCAATCTGTTTAGAGTCGATTGTTTTTTCTTCGCCGGCGCGGTTAATCATGTACTCGAGATCGTTCTTGGTAACGATTCGTCCAGAGAGTTCACCATTATCGCCCAAGACCATTCTTATGAGCGCGACTAGCGCTTTAACGACGGGAAAGAGCAGGTAGTAGAACATTTGCAGTGTGCGGATAACGAATGCCGAAAGCATTTCAGCATTTGATCTAGCAAAGGCTTTTGGCAATACCTCACCGAAGATCAAAATGATAAGGGTTACGACACCAGTAGCGATACCAACCGCTTCAGATGCAAACATGCGAGCCGCAATAACAGTTGAAAGTGCCGCCGCCCAGATATTAACAATATTATTGCCAATCAAGATGGTAGTGAGAAGTTCGTTTGGCTTATCGATCATGAATGCAAGTGCGCGACCTTTAGATCCGCCGGCCTCAATGAGTTGTCTGGCACGATCAATTCCAATCGACATCAACACAGCTTCGGCGCCAGAAAAGAATCCCGATAACATAAAACAAAAAACCAGCGAGAAGACTTCGAGCGAGTCAATCTGGACATTCATGAGTGATTACACCTGGTAGGGTTTTGGAGATCGCTCTCTTCATAAGTAATTAGTGAATTATTACTAATTCCAGAGAGCCTTAGAGAAGGAGGTTCGATGCAGAAGATCCTTGGTTCGAGTTCGGCGTATTTTCCTTATAAAACAACAAAACACATTTAAGGAACGCCACAGCAACTATCTATTGTAATTTTAACTAAAAGGCAAACTTAGAGCAATACCTATGTCATTTCTACAATGAAAAATCAATGACTTAAAGGCTTACCTTTAAAGTCATGATCTGCGTAAATGACACGATCGTTCATTTCGTGATCAAAAGGGCGTATTTCGCCGATATTACTCACCTTTCTAAATATGGTCTGACATTTATAGCAGATGGCAATGGAGCCCAACTTTTTAAACAAAACCAGATCCACAAGCCACAAGGCTACAAAGCTTAGGCCATAAGTCCAAATGGATGTGATGGCAGCAATCACAAAAAGAGTCACACCAATCTTGCGGTTGAAATCTTTTTGCTGATAAAAATCTTTTCTAGCGCACACAGGACACTGACATAACTTTGCTTGCTCATGTTCACTGGTAAATTGAACATCAACGACATGCTGACAAATTTCACACTTTGCTGCTACTGCTGCTTGGTTTGGAACTACGTGAATGCCAGAGCCACACTCTGGACAAGTAATTGTTACGTCCATTACATCAACATCCCATATTTAAAGAACATAAACTGTGCCATCAACTCTCCAACCAGAACAAAGAATGTCATGGCGTAAAGCATACCAGTAGCGCTTTGAATGGAGCGCATACGAATAAGTCTCCAGGCAAACCAGCTCATGACACCAACTACGAGATAACCCCAGGCTACTCGCATACTAAGCATCAATATATTAAAACTATAACCTGCACCTTTCATGGTGCCGCTTTCAAAATAATTGGCATTTTCGAAAGTTTCAAGGCCAGTCCAACTTACTTTAACCAGCATGATGACCCAAAGTATAACGGTCGCAATCACCAAAGGCTTTTCTGAAAGCTTAGGTACAACCAAATACCAATGACCTAAAACCATAGCGTAAGTCACAATTCCAACTAGGCCGGCGGAAGAAACGGCCCAAAAAAAGTTTTCTGAGTGTGCGTTATGAAAAACCCACATGGCCGACGTCATCGATAAAACTTGGACCAACCAAACGAACCACATCACCGGGCCCTTGCCATCGCGATGAAACGCATAGGCCAACACACTGGAAACGAGGTAGGTGATAATAGAAAGTGATTGAGGTGATTGCCAAAGTCCGTAGCGAAGATGCAGGGCTAAAGCCAAAAGACCACATCCGCCACTTACTGATGTCGCAAGTTTAATAAAGCCAGCACCCGTCATGCGTGATGAAGCAATAATTGAGAAGATCGACATCGAGAAGGCCAAGCTCATCAGAAAATGCTCTGATACGATCATGACATCATTCATTTCCACTCTCCAAGATTTGGTTCTTGTTCAAGGTAATCTTTTAGCTTTTCAACAATAGGGCGATTCGCTTCAAGCATATGTTTAGGTATATCACCTAGATCACACCATTGCCCACGGCTCCAACCACTTTGTTCGTCTTTAACTTCAAGTAAATGAAAGTGTAGACATACTTTGCGATCGCTATAATCGTGGCGAGTGATTTGAAACAGGCTAAATTGCTCCTCAGCATACTCAACAGCAACTTCTTCCTTAAGTTCTCTAGCGGCGGCCTGGAAAGAAGTCTCACCTGATTCAATTTTACCGCCAGGAAATTCGTACTGACCATCAAGAGGTCCGTCTTCGCGGCGAAGCTGAACCCAAGCCTTCCAGCTAAGGTCCTGTTTTTTCAAAGGTATGACTACAGATACAAATTTTACCGACATACACTTTGAATATGACGAATGAAGCGCGATTGTCTATAAAGGCACCATGTCACGATTACCTTATGCTAAAGGCTCTTTATTGTTCGCACCGATGGAAGGTGTCACTGACGAGCCATACCGTAAGATCATCGAAAAGATCTATCCTCAGTGGGATTATCTCTTCACCGATTTTTACCGCGTTCCAACCGTTGGCAAGATTACAAGTGCGCCCTTGCTCAGACATCTTGGACGACACACCATGGACAACGAACGCGTTAGATCCAAAACTGGATTTCAAATTCTAACAGCAGCTCAAGCACAAACCCTAGATGTTGCTCAGGCGGCACAGTCATTAAAACTACATCATCTTGATTTGAACCTGGGTTGTCCGGCCAAGAAAGTGAACGCCCATTGCGGCGGTTCATTCATGCTGACTGACCTCAAACTCATGGAAGAAACTGCTCGAAAAATTCGCGATAATTTCAGCGGTGTTTTCACCGCCAAGATTCGTCTTGGTTATCACGACAAAAGCTCTTTCAAAGAAATTGTACTGCGCTTAATCGACGCCGGAGTCGAAGCCATCACCATTCATGGCCGAACTCGCGATGAAATGTATAAAGGTCACGCCGACTGGGATGCCATTGCCATGGCCGTAGAGTTCTCAAGTGTTCCTATCATCGGCAATGGTGATATCTGGAGTGTCCATGACGTGGATGCCATGTTTAAGCACACCGGTTGTTACGCGGTGATGCTTGGTCGAGGAGCGCTCAAAACTCCTTGGATGGCCAAGCTTTATAAAGAAAATAGAAATAAGCTCAGTGAATTGCACGAAACATTTCTTCACTATGAGCGTTTAAAATATCTTGATGAGTATTTCTTTGAACTTGAAAAATCTTATCTTTCTTATGGCTTTAGTGAATCAAATATTTTGGGACGATTTAAGAGTTTGAGTCGTTATCTTTTTGACGACTTTGATCAGGCTGACTCTGTTCGCTCGAGTTTTCTTCGGGCGCCGAATCTTTCGGATTTTCAACATTCACTACAAAATCTACATTAATCATTGCGTGTAAAAGGTAAGCGTAAACTAGGCAAAACAAAGCGCTAGCTGACAGAGCAAACAATAACTCGCCTGCACCGGTTAAAACAAAAAGAATCAAACAAAGCGCTGGTGCCGTCAAAACTGAAATGGCAAAGTCGCGACGAAATCCTTGGCCTGGCAGACCATTTTTCAAAAGCTCATCTAGTCTAAGCAGAAGTCCAACAAAAGCACGACGATACCTTGCTTCAGAGTACTTACGTTTTGTTCCTGGCGTGAACAAGAAGTAAGGCCACAAATAGCACATTAAGAAAGTTGAAATTGATAACAAAGAGGCGTCAAAGTGATTAATAGCGACGAAAGCAACAAAGCACGGAACAAGACCGCGAAGGTAGTAAATATGGCGCACTTTTTTTTCAGTTAAAATGCCTTGCCCCCGGTTTTATGAGCAACAATAAGCTCTGGGAACTCTAGATGGGGAGGTGCTTTTACGACCATATCAAAGACATGCAAGAACTCATCAACATCAATCATCTGATCGCGTTCAACTTCTTCAACTTCATCCCAAAGCGGTGTATCGACGGCACTAGGAACAAGTGTTGAAAAACGCACGCCTTTTGCGCGCCATTCCTCGCGAACCGATTGTAAGAGACCTGTGAGAGCAAATTTTGAAGCGCTAAAAGCTGAAAGTCCTGCGTAGCCTCTTTTGGCCGCAAGAGAGTTGAGGTGAATCACGTGAGATTCACCCTCAATGAGAAGTGGGTGAAGATGTTTTAAAACGTGAAAGGCGCCTAGTACATGAGTATGAAGATGATCTGCGAAAACTTCACTCTCCGTTTCAATCATCGGCGCAACATCAAAGATCCCCGCACAATTGACCACCATATGGAGACCGTCAGTCTCTTCTGCGATGGCATCAAAAAGTGCTTCGACTGAAGCTTCATCGCGAACATCACATTCCATATCAGAGTAATTATCGTGCTCAGTTGGAGATTCACCTCTTGAAGCACCATAAACGACATAGCCTTCTTCGAGTAAGTAGTTCGAAACCTCAAGTCCTAAACCTGAAGAAGCTCCAATAACTAACGCGTACAAAGGCTGTGCCATAGAGAATCCTTATTTCGCGATACCGACGGCCTTTGTCTCTCTAAGAACTGTTACTTTAATTGTTCCAGGGTAAGACATTTCTTCTTCAATCTTTTTAGCAATATCGCGTGAAAGCATTACTGTTTGCTCATCACCAACTTTTTCATTTTCAACGAAGACACGAATCTCGCGTCCACCTGAAATGGCATAACTTCTTGAGACGCCATCAAATGTATTTACGATTGCTTCGATATCGGTCAAGCGAGAAACATAAGATTCCATCATGGCCTTACGTGCACCTGGACGAGCACCCGAGATGGCATCTGAGGCAGCTACGAGGTGAGCAAGAACCGACTCAGGTTTTTCATCATCGTGGTGAGCACGAATGGCGTGAACGATGTCAGCTGGTTCACCGTATTTCTTAGCAAAGTCAGCACCAATCACGGCGTGAGATCCTTCAGCTGAGGCGTCAATGACTTTACCAATATCGTGAAGAAGTCCTGCACGACGGGCCTGCTTAACATTCATGCCCAGCTCGCTGGCCATAGCACCACACAGGAAAGCCGCTTCAAGAGCATGTTGGTATTGGTTTTGAGTGTAAGACGTACGCCAGTTAAGCGCACCAACCAGCTTAAGAATCTCTGGGTGGATACCGTGAACGCCAATTTCCATCTGAGCCTTTTGACCAAGCTCAAGAAGTTGTTTGTCCATTTCAGTCTTAGACTTGTCGTAAAACTCTTCAATTTTAGCGGGGTGAATACGCCCATCAGAGATCATCTTTTCAATGGTACGACGTGCAACTTCTCGACGTACGACATTAAATGAAGACAGAACTACAACTTCTGGCGTGTCATCGATAATCAGATCGACACCACAAATTTGTTCGAAGGCACGAATGTTACGACCTTCACGCCCAATCAATCTCCCCTTGATATCGTCTGAAGGTAGATCGACCGTTGAGATCGCACGCTCAGCAACGTATTCACCGGCGAAACGCTGAATAGCCATGCCAACGATACGTTTTGAGCTAGCCTCTGCTTCTTCCTTGGCTTCTTGTTCAAGACGTACAAAGTCTTTTGCAAAATCAACCTTGGCATCCTCTTCCATAATCTTCATGAGGTCTTGCTTAGCCTGATCTTGGCTCATGCTTGCAACTTGAGTTAAGCGCTCTGCAACCTCTGATTGCTTAGCCTTATATTTTTCAACTTCTTTTTCAACTCGACTGCGGGCTTCTTTTAAGTCTTCTTCTAACGTTTGAAGTCGCTTTGTCTCTTTTTCAATTTCTTCTAATTTTGCTTCAAGCTTGGCTTCTTTATGATCGACCTGCTTTTCTTGCGAGCGCATATCGTTATCGCGCTTTTTTAATTCTTTTTCAAAAATCTCACGCTCTTCGTGAATTATCTCTTTAGCTTCTTTTCTCGCCTTATACTTAATATCATCGGCAGACTTTTTAGCCTTTTCGATGATTTCGTCACCTTTACCTTCTCTTTCTTTTTGATCGCGAACCGCCGCAGCGTTGCGAACAAAATATCCAGCGGCGACACCTATAATCGCAAATAACAGCGACGCTAGAATTGTTGTCATATCCATCTCACTAACTCCTTCTGAGATTTGCTCTTAAGGGAGCCACACCCGCTTTGGCGTAATCACTGCGCTCATCATTTTATCGTGAGCTTCAGTTGATAACGTTTGCAGTAGCTGCTCCTCGAAACACAAACCTATTATTGTTTCGTTAAAATCAGCGAGCCAACGATCATAGTATCCACCACCACGACCAAGCCTGTGACCCTTTGTCGTAAACCCTAGTCCGGGTACGATCATCATATTCGGTTGAGTTCGAGGAGCATCTTTTGGAGGCACCTTTAACTTCACACCAAACTGCGTAGCCTCTTGAAGTTCACTCACTTTACAGCGGCGAAAACTCATCAGGCCGCTTCCCTCGTCAAAAGGAAACGCTGTTTGAAGTGAGCTCAACTGCGAACTTAAAGTCCAGTCAGGCTCGTCTGGTAAAGGTGAAAAAACACCGATCACCATCGACTCTAATGATGTTGAGATCTGAGACAGATATTCAAAGAGATTTTGGCTTAATGCTTTTGACTGGCGCACGCGCTCACTCGCTGGCATTTTGCTCAACACGTCCTTTAGGCTTTGCCTAAGGTCATCTTTTCTCACGTCTCAAAGAGCCGTGGGCGAAACTTCCTCAATAAAACGAAGGGCGTCTTGTGCAGATGCTTGGAGTGCTTCAATATTGTCGCGGTATTCACGATTTAGATTTAGGCGTTCTTCAGCTATTTTTAAAGCAGCTAACAAAAAAACTTGGCCATTATCTAACTGTGGCGCTTGAGTTTTAATTTGCGTAGCCGTTTGGCGCACGAATTCGACAATCTCGTCTGGAGTTGTTTCACCGGAAACTTTGTCAGGATTAATCTTGACGCGGCTTCCTAGAATCTCAAAGTCTGTAACTGATTCTCTAGTCATTACCTACAAGATTAATCGAACTGTGAACCCGAGTCAAAGTGCTAATAGCGCTTTTAAGTAGTCATCCAGCTTAAATTCATCCAGATCCTCAACACTCTCACCCACCCCGATATAAGCAATAGGAACCTGAAGGGTTGAAACAATAGAGACGGCGCTGCCAGCCTTACTTGATCCATCACACTTAGTTAGGATCAATCCGTTAAGTTCCAAGGTCTTATGGAACTCCTCTGCCTGGCGAAGCGCATTTTGGCCGGTAATGGCGTCAATCACCAATAACGTATGGTGCGGAGCCGAGGCATCCAATTTTTGCAAGACAGTCTTTGATTTTTTAAGCTCATCCATCAGGTTGCCAGCAGTATGAAGTCGGCCGGCAGTATCCAGAATGCAATAATCGGCTTTTTCATTGAGCGCCGTTTGCAAAGCGTCATAGCCAACGCCACTTGGATTTGCTCCTTCTTTCGCACGTATCATGGTGGCACCTGCGCGATCACACCACACTTGAAGCTGATCTACGGCCGCCGCCCTGAAAGTATCACAAGCACCGACCACAACTTTTGCACCTTGAGCGGTTAGTTTAGTCGCAAGCTTTCCTATCGTCGTGGTTTTACCAGCGCCGTTCACTCCAACCACCATAAT
>PBCC01000005.1 GCA_002716825.1 Halobacteriovorax sp.
CAAAGTTAAATCAAATTCGTGAAGTATTAACCAGAGATCGCTCGGCCCTCCCTGATGTCTTAGCCTTATCTGAAATCGAAAACGAAAATGTCATTTCAATCCTAGCTAAAAAACTTGGCTATAGTGAATTTGCTGTTTCGAATTCGCCAGATGAGAGAGGTGTAGACTTAGCCCTTTTGTGGAATGGGGCAAAGCTTAAAAAGGTTGCTAAGCGCGAACATGAGATCAAGAGTAAAGCGCTTGAAGGTCGCTTTACTCGTAATATTTTAGAAGTCGAGTTTATCGTTGCTGGTAAGTACCCTTTGACTGTCTTCGTTAATCACTGGCCTTCTCAGGGTAATAAAAACGAGACACGCATAGATGCCGCTAAGGTGATGATGAATCGTGTGAAACAGATCCAAAAGAAGAACTCTAAGATGTCGATTCTCGCCACAGGAGATTTCAATGTCATCGATACTAATCGCCCGGACCCATTCTTCTCAGTTGTAGAAAAAGATGGGCTAAGTGATGTGCACTCTCTTTTCATGGAGAGTAAGGATGTAGATTACCGCGAGAAAGTAACTTATCCGCTAGGGACTTACTTCTATGGCAAGAAAATGCAGTGGAATTTACTTGATCGCTTCTTTATCTCGAAAAACTTAATGGGGAAGTCTGGACTTCGAGCACAAATTACAAGCTATAAAATTTATGCTCCTAAATTTATAACTGATACCTACGAATATACTTACAAAACAGATCACCACGCTGGATCTCACGTGACCGGCATCCCAAAGAGATACGAGCATAATACTTCACGAAGCTCTAAGGCCGGATACTCGGATCACTTTCCCATTATCCTGAAGCTTAAGTATTAATTAAATTGAGACTTTAAATCGCTATAAGCTTGGTTATAACGCTTGAAAATGAGTTCAGCGTTATAATCGAGCCAGCGACTGGCTTGTTCTGGAACCGATTCAAGCTCTAGGCGGTGGTGCTTGGCCATAAGCCATAACTGTAGCTTCAACACGATATCAAATTCTTGATCGTTGAGCTTCGTGAGATTGATATCGTCCTTACTTCTTGATCTAACTTGATACTTATTTTCATTAAGTTCCACTTCTCCAAAATGAAGCGGGAGTTCGCCCCAAATCTCTTTGGCCAATTGAACGACGCTATAGTCTGCTAGCTCATCTGTCGAGAATGATGTTGCTGCAGTTACTCTTGGCTTTAATTCCAAAATATCTCTTACTTTATTTTGATCTTCGATTAAAACCCAATAACGAACCAGGCCTGCACTTCCGCCCGATTCTTTTTTAATTGAGATGATGTCAAAAACCTTTAGATGGGAAAGCTTGTTTTTAATGGTTGCAAGTAAGTCGGCCTTCTCTTGTTGGCTTAGTAGGTCAAAGTCTTCATGAGCTTTAAACCGAGAGTCCTCGGTATACTTTGAAAGATTCTTTTTTCTTTTCTTCTCTAAGTTTTCCAGCAGGTTGCTAGGAAGTCTGGGAGCGGAGCTTGGCTTGGAAAGCTTGGAGATGTAGTAGCGAGTATAGCGCGATGTCTGCCGTTGGCTTAAACCCATCATTCTTAGACTGGTAAAGTAGCGTAAAGCATCAAGTGCGATAGGGCAGACGCCAGCCTCATCTAAATCATTAAAAACGTAGTCAGTTCTCTCTTTAAATAAAATAAAACCGAAATTCTCTGGATGGGCATCGCCTAGGCAGAGGGCCAAGGGGACTTGCTTTGGAACTTTAGTGTCGGCGTAATAAGTATTGGTGAAAGATCTAAAAAACAGCAGGGGGCGATCAAGGGAGGATTTGAGTTTGAGATCAAAGTCCTCTTTACTTAAGAATGAGTAAGTCTTTTGCAATTGAGAAAGTTCCAAGCTCTCACTGGAAAAGACCACTGGCTGATCTTTGTAATTAAAATCGCGACAAGCAAGTAATACAAGGCTCAGCCAGATATATTTCATAATGAATCAATCTCTTTATAGTATTTTTGTTTCAACTCATTGCTGATAAACGATGCTTTGAAAGAGTTCTTTGCCAGCGTTTTGAGTTCTTCCTTAGTGAGGTCTAATGCCTTTTGTGTGCCTTCAAAATTCTCACCGAGGTATCCACCGAAGTATGCTGGATCATCCGCATTGATGGTAGCCACGAGGTTCTTATCTAAAAGCTTTCTTAAATTATGATCTTCTAGCTTTTCAAAGACTCTAAGCTTAATGTTCGAATAAGGGCAAACTGTAAGTGGAATCTCTTCCTTTTGTAAGCGCGCAACAAGCTTGTCATCTTCAAGGCAGCGTACACCGTGGTCAATGCGTTCAACCTTTAGAAGGTCAAGCGCTTCCCAGATATATTCTGGAGGACCTTCCTCACCGGCGTGAGCAACAGTTTTAAAGCCAAGCTCACGGGCCTTATCAAAGACGCGTTGAAATTTTGATGGAGGATGGCCTACTTCAGAAGAGTCCAGGCCGACGCCGATAATTTTATCTTTATGTTTAATCGCTTGATCTAAGGTTTTGAAAGCCTCTTCCTCAGATAAATGCCTTAAAAAGCACATAATAATATGAGAAGTAATTCCTAGTTTTGATTCACCATCTTTAAGAGCTTGGTGAATACCATTAAAGGCAACATCAAAACTAATGCCACGGTCTGTATGAGTTTGTGGATCAAAGAAAATTTCAGTGTGCTTAACGTTGTCTTCTTTACAACGTTCTAGATATTCCCAAGTCAGATCATAGAAATCTTGTTCTTTGAGCAATACTCCTGCGCCCTCGTAATAGATATCTAAAAAGGATTGAAGATTATCAAATTCATAGGCGTCTTTAATCTCTTGAACGCTTTTAAATTTAAGTTGAATATTATTTCTCTTAGCAAGTTTGAACATAAGCTCGGGTTCAAGTGATCCTTCGATATGAAGATGAAGTTCGGCCTTAGGAAGCTTTTGAATAAATTCTTTCATGAGTCCTCTTTAATTCTTTTATCTATAAACAGACAGGATCTTAAGCCCGGTCGCTTCAGTCAAGCGTGTTTCGATTTCTTTCGCCCTATCTGGCGTAATAACCTTGAGTTCACGCACCTCGTAATCAAATATTCCTTCGTGATTTCCGCGATTCTCCCTATGCCATGAAAGAGGATAGGGACGCTTTGGAGTATTGAGCTGAACGGCCACAGGATTAATATCCTTTATAATTGTGGCGTAATCATCAAACTCTTTATCATTCATAGGCATAAACATCGATTGAATCTCGATTTCGCCTTTGTATTCAGATTTAAATTGATGAATGCCGGCAAGGACAGTCTTTAGTGTAATGCCTGGCGCTGGGCGATTAACTCTTGAAAAGAGTTGTTCATCTGCAGCATCAATCTTCACAATGACTTTATCTAATAACTTCAGAGCCTCGCGCACATTAGGTAAGTGCAACTCTGTCGCATTTGTTAAAATATACTGAGGAAGATTAGGCGAAATTTTTCTAATTCCCTCAATCATCTCTTTTAAATTGGCGGCGAGAGTAGGTTCGCCGGAACCAGAATAGGTAATGACATCGATTTGTGTGCCTGCATCTACAACTTCTTTAAAGTCAGATAACACTTTTTCAGTGGCGACGTAGATCTTGTGTTTAGAAGTGATATCTTGAATATGACCTAGTTGGCAGTAAACGCAGTTAAAAGAACATGTACTTGTTTCGAAAATAGGATCTATCCCAAGTGATAGGCCAAAACGCCAAGATTTAACTGGTCCATAAACTGTTTTTGCGTTGGGAAAATGACTCATGACTGATTTTCCTCAATAATTTCGAGCCCCGGCACCGTTGTCATTAAATATTCGATCAATCTTTTAGTTTCTTTATACATGGTCCTATCGCCACGTAGGACCATGTCGCGATCGACCTGACCAGTTTTGTGTTTCAGAGTCGAGTAAAAGCATAGACCCTCATTGGCTTCGAAAACAAAGTATACAAAGGAGGTTTGGGCTTTTGGCATGCGCAAAAGAAAGCGAAACATTCCTGGAAGTAGTGGAGGATCGAGTTCAAATTCAGTTTCATTCATAGGCCGAGATTATCCCTGACAAAGACACTCGTCAAAGGTGAGAGATGGAAATCGTTGACGCGCCTTGGACACGGAGTATAATAAAGAAGTCGGTTAACTCATGGATTTCGTTTAAGTTACCGGCTACGTCATGGAGGACGAAGCAGTGAAAGGATTTTTAACTGTCACATTATTGTTGAGTCTAGGTAGTTGCGCCTGGTTACAAAAACGTCAGTCTCTGTTTGAAAGCTCTGATGAAACCAAGGCAAAGGCTGCAGAAGCGACCACTGTCCCCAAGCATCAATACGATCAATTACTACAAAAATATGAAGCGTTACAGACTCGCTATCAAAGCGATGAGGCTCAAGTTGTTAGCGAAGCTATGCCGGCTGCCTTAGATGTAGCAGGAGCAGGTGCTAACGATCAGGCTATTCTTGGAGCTCTACAAAATGCCAACTCAGGTGAACTAGCAGAAACAGTTGATGTTTTTGCAGGAGCTGGTACAACGGCCACCACAGCTTCGAGCACCATGGTGGGATCAGATGATTACAGTTCAATTGATGTAGAAGCCCAAATTCGAAATCTTCAAACTGCTGAGCAGCTTGTTGAAAAAAATCGATTTGATGAATCTCTTAATCTTTTGAAGCCACTTGAGCGTTCGCCGGTTCGCCAAGTAAGAGTTCGTGCTCGCTACTTGGTTGGAGAATCACTCTTTAGGCAAGGTGACTTTGATCTTTCAATGCAGATCTTTGAAGAAATTATTCAAAAGGAAGCATTTTCAGGAATGGTTCTTAAAGCGCTTGGACGTTTGATCGTCTGTGCTGAAAAACTAAAACTAGAAAAAAAGAAAGAGCGTTATTATTCGCTCTTACATGATTTCTTTGAGGCGTAGGATAGAAGTTGAATAAAGTCGATATTCGAACGTTCACCATTCTACTAGGGCTGCTAGCAACGCAGTCCCAGATTCGTGCGCAGGATCTCGACTCGCTTGAGCTTTTAGAGCCCGAAGACGCCAAACTTCTCATCGATGAAGGGACAGAGAAGACAACAATTGATTTGTCTGGCCTCGAAGAACTTGATGAGATTCAAGCCTTAAAAGAAGATATTGGTCAGGAGCAAGAAACGACGACTAAGAAAGTTGAAGTTCTTGGCGATACCTTAGACTTTAAGACAGCCCCAAAAGCAGAAACAACAAAAGAAGTTCCGAACTCTATTGATCCTGAAATTGTGATCGATGATTCAATCAAAGTTTTAAATGCAGAAGATGAAATTGCTAATGAAAATAAGATTTCAGGTAAACCGCAAATCTTTGATATTGGTAATGAAGAAAAAAATATCCTAAATCTCGCAAAGTATGTTGAAGGTAAAATTCCTGATTCTGAGTGGGATGAAATTGCTACAAAAGCCCAGCTTGATCGCTATCAGGTTCAACAAGATGATTGGCTTTGGAAAATTTCACAGAAACTTTTTGGTTCTGGATTTTACTATTCGAAGATTTGGTCTCTTAATCCACAAATTACTAACCCGCATGAGATTGAGCCTGGCATGGTGCTTCTCTTTGATACGGGTAACGCCGACAAAATGCCAGATGTTAAAGTCAGCGTCTTTGAAGAAACTCCACTTGAACAAAAGAAAGCTGCGGTAGGTGGCGAACAACTCTTTGACTTCAAAGAGTTTGGCGATGACACCAGACCTGAATGGATTGAAGAACGTAAAAAACTTATTGGTGACGGAACTTATTTTCAGTATGCTTCTGAAGAGACCTATGAAGATCTCGCAAGCATTGGCAATCAATCACTTGTTCGTGAATACGAAAAGTATGAGCCGCCAATTCCAGATATTTTAATTGAAGAACCTAATGAGCAGTATGACAGTTCTGGCTTTGATAAAAGCTCACGAATTAGTTACCAGATTAAAGAAGGATTTTTCCTTAACACATTCGTAACGACTAATATCATTCAAGACCTAGGCTTTATTGAGGCCATGAAGAATGAAGCCGTCTTTATACAAAAGTTTGATAATATTTACGTCAACTTCGATGATTCAGTGCGAGTGAAGCCGGGCGATCTCTTCTCGGTCTATTTGGCCGAGGGTAAAGTTGAAAATAAAATCTCCGATCGCGAAGGCTACCGCTACACCATCGGAGCTCAACTCAAAGCAGTTCGAAAGATTAATAATCTTTGGGAATGTTCGGTTGAGGATTTGACAGGCTTGGTCCAAAGAAAGGACCGCATTACTGTTTATACTCCTAAAATTAATAAAATTATTAGAACCTTTAATCCACGCCGAATTGAAGCCGCTATTATTGAAGCCTTCCAAGCTGGCAGTAAGGGCATCTCTTTTGGCGATGTGGTTTACCTCGATCGTGGCCGTGCAGATGGTGTTGAAATGGGCTCAGTCTTTCAAGCCTATTCCTTCACAGATCGAGGCACAGAAAAAAGAATTACAGTTGATCCGACCTATAAAGTGGGTGAGTTAACAGTTATCAGCCTGACTGATAACTTTGCCACGGCACTCGTCACTCAGTCTTCCAATGAAATGCATGTGGGGCAACTTGCCTTCACTAAAACTGAAGAAGATGCAGCCAGAGCTCTACGAGTGAAACAGCAATCAGCGCTGGGTAATGTGGCCGAGCTAGAGGGCAAGGCACTTGATGAGCTTGATGTTGAGCTTAACCTTGATAAGCTTTCAGATGATCTTTTGCGCGAAGCTGACAAAGTTCAGTTAACTGAAGATGAGCTACAAGAACTTGAGCGCCAAGAGCGTGAGAAGAGTATTATTCGCGACCATGAGCGAGACCTTGAAGAGCTTGAGAAACTTGAGGCAGAACTTGAATCAAGTGAGCGCGCTCTGAACGAAGCAAAAGTTGATGAAGATAAATTCTTAGAGCAACAAAACCTGGATGAAGTTGAGAATAAAAAGAAGAAAAATCCAAATGCTTTTGAGAATCTTAACGATGTTGAGAAAGAACTTGGGCTCAAATATATGGAAGAGGACCTCAATTCTCGCGATAACCCGTATGGCCTAACTGAATTCGATCTTGAAGAAATCGACGAGTTGTTGAATACTGGACAACAATAAAGATAACAAATGGGATATCTGCCCGTTTTAATTGATTTCTCATCAACGCTGAGGCTTACGTGACCACTAGCACAACGAAGAAGACCGCTAAAAAAACTGCGGCTAAGAAGAAAACGGCCAAGAAAAAGACTGCAAAAAAGGCCGCATCAAAAAAGACTGCTAAAAAAACAGCGAAAAAAACGGCTAAGAAAGCCAGCGCTAAAAAAACTACAACGCGTAAAGCTAGCGGCGTCGCAGCAAAAATTACGGGTGACTACGATCTTGTAGTCGTGGAGTCTCCTTCAAAAGCCAAGACCATCAAAAAGTACCTCGGTAAGGGCTATCAAGTAGTGGCCTCAAACGGACATATTAAAGATCTACCTAAGAGTAAGTTAGGTGTAGATATTAAAGAAGATTTTGAAATCGATCTGGTTCCGATCACCGGTAAAAAAGATAAAATCGAACGCATTCAAGAGCTTGCTAAAAATGCTAATCAGATTTATCTCGCTCCCGATATGGACAGAGAAGGTGAGGCGATCGCTTTTCATTTAGCAGAAGAGATTGGTCCAAAGAAAAAAAATATTCACAGAGTTGTTTTTAACGCTGTAACAAAAACTGCCGTTCAAAATGCTATCGCCAACCCGGGACTTTTGAATCAAGAAATGTATGATTCACAAAGAACCCGTCGAGTACTTGATAGACTCGTTGGTTATAAAATTTCGCCAATCTTATGGGATAAAGTTCAGCGTGGAATCTCTGCTGGTCGAGTTCAATCTGTTGCACTTCGCTTGATTGTGGAAAGAGAGCATGAAGTTAAAGCCTTTGTGCCAGAGCAATGGTTCTCGATCCACGGTGAAATGGCCAAAGATCGTACCGGCTTTGAATTAAAATATTACGGCGAAACAGCGTCTAAAAAAGATGATCTTACCGACCAAAAAGCGGTTGATAAAATTGTTAAAGACGTTAAGGGTAAAGACTTCAAAGTAACGGACGTTAAAAAGCGTGAGCGTCGTCAAAACCCAACTCCACCATTTACCACTTCTAAGCTACAGCAAGAAGCCGCTAACAAACTTGGCTTCACTGCTAAGAAAACGATGATGGTGGCGCAAAAACTGTATGAAGGTATTCAACTGCGCGATCACGGCATGCAAGGCCTTATTACCTATATGCGTACAGATAGTGTGAGGACTGCTCCTGAAGCGATGGAAAGCTTGAGAGAGTATATCGATACAAAGTATGGAAAGGATTTTTTACCGGCTGAACCAAATGCTTACAAAAAGAAAGGCAATAATAAAGTTCAAGACGCCCACGAAGCCATTCGTCCAACCAGTCTTGTCTACACGCCTGAAGAGGTTCGTGGAGATCTAGAGCCTGATCAGCAAAAACTCTATGAGCTGATTTGGAATAAATTCGTTTCTTCCCAAATGTCTCAAGCCGTAATCGATCAAACCACTGTCACTTTTGAAAGCGCCGGTCACTTCTTTAAAGCGACCGGTTCGATCATTAAGTTTGCCGGCTTTAGAACTGTTTATCTTGAAGCAGCAGCTGAAAAAGCACAGCGCCGCGGCGGAGATGATGAAGAGCAAGCTAATGATGAAACCGATGTGAAATCTGGAATCTTACCTGAGATCGAGCAGGGTGAAGTTTTAAAATGTAGCAAAGATCCCTACGCTGTTGAGCATTGGACCAGCCCACCACCACGCTATAATGAAGCATCGATCGTTAAAGATATGGAAGAAAAGGGGATTGGTCGTCCATCGACTTACGCCTCAATTATTTCCAATATTCAAGATCGTGGCTACGTTGAAAAAGTTGAAAATCGTTTCATGCCAACTGAGCTTGGTATGGTCGTTTGTAAAATGTTGGTGGAAAGTTTCCCAAAAGTTATGGATGTCACTTTCACTGCAAAAATTGAAGAGCAATTAGATAAAATTGAAGAAGGCGATATCGGTTGGAAAAAAGTATTAAAAAGCTTTTGGGCCGATTTCGAAGTCACTCTTGAGCGTGCCAAAGAGGAAATGAAAAACCTCAAAAAACAACAGATTCCAACAGGAATAAGTTGCACGAAATGTGAAGAAGGTGAATATCTCATTAAATGGGGAAGGAACGGACAGTTTCTTGCCTGTTCAGTTTACCCTGACTGTAATAGCACCCATGATTTCAAAAAAGACTTAGAAGGAACGATTCATATTCTTCCTAAAGAGTACTTCCATGATGACTGTCCAACTTGTGGCAAGCACTTAGAAGTTAAAACTGGAAAATACGGACGCTTCGTTCGCTGTGAGGACTATCCACAATGCGATACGACTCTTCCTTACACTCTCAAAGTTCATTGCCCGGAGTGCAAAGTCGGAAAGTTTGCAGAGAAGAAGTCTCGCTATGGGAAATTTTTCTACGGTTGTAGCAGCTACCCGGATTGTAATAATGCTATGTGGGCGCCACCGATCGAGCACGATTGCCCAGGCTGTGGTTACCCCATCATGATTGAGCGTGAGACCAAAAGAGATGGCAAGCATCTTCAGTGTCCAAAGTGTAAGCACAAAGTCGAACGCGATGAAGACGAAAGTGCACAAGAGGCAGTTTGAGTAAGCTGACGAAGGCTTGGTGGAACTCGCCAGGCCCTAGAACTTTATCCGAGTTTTTTTCACTTTGGATTCGTGCCTTTCTCATGGGAATCGCTGATCTTATTCCAGGTGTCTCAGGCGGAACGATTGCTTTTATCACGGGAATCTATGATCAAGTTTTAAATGCTGTCGCTTCATTGGATAGAGAAGCCTTCAAGCTACTGCTTCGAGGAAAGCTTTTCGATTTCTTCGGTCATATCCATCTGCGCTTCATCGTCACTCTTGCTAGCGGTATTTTACTCGCTATCTTTACGCTCGCATCCTTGATGCACTGGCTTTTACTGCATCATCCAGTTCCCACCTGGGCGGCGTTCTTTGGCCTTATAACGGCTTCCATCCCAGTTCTTTATCGTGGATTACCTAATCCAAAAAGTATGAGTGCATGGGCATGGATAGCGGCGGGAACAGTCTTTGGCTATATCGTCGTTTCACTTATCCCAGTTGATACGCCTGATGCCTCTTGGTTTATCTATCTTTGCGGAGTGATCGGAATAACCGCAATGATCTTGCCCGGAATCTCAGGCTCCTTCTTACTTTTAATCCTTGGCAAATACGAGTTTATTACGGGTGCAGTGAAAGCACCGTTTGTTGATGGTAACTTTTCAATCTTGCTCATTTTTGCAGCAGGAACTGCAACTGGACTTTTAGGTTTTTCAAAAATTTTGAAATGGTGCCTTGATCATTATAAAAATAGCACCATGGCTTTTTTGACTGGCATTCTTATTGGAACGCTTAAAAAGGTTTGGCCTTGGAAAGAAACACTCGAAAGTGTTGTCGTTCGCGGAAAAACTCGAATCTTACGTGAAGCTAATATTATGCCCCAAAACTTTCAATCAGAAGAAATCTTGGCTGTCGTATTGGCCCTCATCGGCTTTGCTCTAGTTCTGATTCTTGAATCAAAGTCTAAAAAACAAATCCATGACTGAACTTATCCTTGCCTCAACTTCTAGATATAGAAAAGAGCTTCTTGCTAGACTTGAACTTCCATTTAAGTGTGTCGCCCCCGGAGTTGATGAACAGGTTTTGAAAGAAAAGGGCCTAGCCCCTAAAGAGCTGGCAAGTCAGCTGGCACTTTTGAAAGCTCAGGCTGTGGCAAAAAAGCACCCAAATGCAATTATAATTGGCAGTGACCAAGTGGCTGCTATTGATGAATTGGTCTTAGATAAACCCGGTGATGAAGCTACTGCTTTTAAGCAGTTATCATTGATGAGAGGGCGAGAGCATTATCTTTTTACGGCCGTCGCTTTAGTGACTCCGGCCAAAGAGATTCAATTTATTGATACGACCACGCTCAATATGAAAAACTTAACTGATGAGCAGATAAAGCGCTATTTGGATCGGGATGAGCCCTTTGACTGTGCTGGCAGCTATAAAATTGAAACTTCTGGCATTAGTTTATTTGAGAGTGTGACCAGTGAAGACTTCACTGCTATCACCGGTCTTCCTTTGATTATTCTGTCTAAGCATCTGCAAAATCTTGGGTACGATTTGCCGTAATTTTGGTGATTTGGTCTCATGCTTGTATACTTTTATGATGAGTGAAAGCGATCAGTCTTACAGTTTAGTTATTCTTTCAAAAGTTGATCCAGAGCGAGAGCTTCCGGCAGATATTTTTTTAAAAATTGATCAAAAGTATATTCGCTTTCGTGGCCGAGGCGACACTATTGGCGCTGAAAAATTTGACGATTTTATGCAGCACGGTCTTGAAGGTATCTTTGTTAAAGATGATGACATCATGACTTTTCTGGACTGGGTCACATTCGTTCAAAATGAAGAAGTCGAAGCTCTGGTTGCTGAAGTAGGTGAAGATACAAAAGAAATTGCTATTGGAGTCGCTAAGGTTAAAGAGAAAGTTTATGAAACGTTTTTTGAGCAAGAACTTAATGACGAAGTGGTTGAACAACTTCAAGATCAAGTGGCTGAGTTTGTATCCAGTATAAAAAAGCAGCCGTTTAGTCAGCAAACTATCGCGGCCTTAACGAAAAAAAATTCCACCATTGCCGATCACTCGGTGAATGTCGCTAATATTGCTGTCTATCTAGCAATGGTGATGGGACAAGCCCATCAATATGTTTTAGAGAATGTTTACCTTGGAGCCATTTTACACGACTTGGGCAAAGCGAAGTCTGGATTAACCGAATCAGGCGTAGGAGATATGAGATTTTCATCTCAGGCGATGCAAAACCATCCTGAACTTTCTGTCCAAGTGATTCGAAAGTCAAAAGGGGTTCCCGATCCGGTTTACAAGATCATATTGCAGCATCATGAGCAGTGGAATGGCTATGGCTATCCGGCCGGACTTGAAGGCGAAGCTATTTACGAGATGGCCCAGATCGTCTCCATTGCTAATTTCTTTGATAATATTCTTTTTGAAAATAGAGACAAGCCAAGACATGAGGCTTGGGAAATCGCTTTAAAGCGAGTCGATCATGATAAAGAGAGATTTTGGGCCCCCAAATTCTTCCCCAGAGTTTTGCAAGCACTAAGTAAAGCTAAGCCAGCTTAGCGGCGAGCTCTGTACTTTGAGTCGTAGGCGACTTCATCTTAATAAGTTTTAGTCTATTAAGTATTCTCATGATGGAATAGGTCGGATCCCATTCAAACCATCTCGTTGCGAAATTCGCTTGATTGGGAAAACGGTGGTGATTATTTTGAAATAATTCACCCATGGCGAGAAAATCAAATGGTAATGTGTTTCGACTCAAGTCACCAAGCTCATGGTTGCGATAACCATATTTATGGCCACACCAATTAACGATGGCTCCGTGAATAGGACCCATTAAAAAGTGAATTGGTAGGAGTAGGAACCAGACAGGCGAAGGTGCAAAAAACAAGTAGATTAAAAAATAAAGAACTCCAAAGACGACTCTCGTTTTCCAAGAGTCTCCAAGATCTTCTAAGTTCTTCCAAGATCTGGTCTCAACTTGAAACCTTTTATTAAAGACATGTTCTCCCTCAAGAATGCTGAGGTACTCTCTAGCTGTTCGCATCATCATTGAGAAAAGGCCTTTGGAGTGATGGGGAGAATGTGGGTCTTGCTCCGTATCGGAGTAGGAGTGGTGTGCTTTGTGCATGATTCCATAGGCGGTGGGGTTCAGATAAGAAGAGCCCTGGGTGATAAAAGTTAACAAATGCACGGCGCGCTCAACTTTTGGACCCATCGAAAACATTCCATGAGCGCAGTAGCGGTGCAGGTAAAAAGATTGGAAAAAAAGTGAACTGAAATAGTGAATGATGAAAAAACTGATTATGATTTCCATGCCGCCTCCACCTCTATAATAACAAGCATTGGCCAACACGTTGCCTAAACAAGACTTAGAAATCGCAACTTACAAATCTTTTACGAAAACTAAATAGCTAGAATTAAAAGGCATCTCAAGCTAAACTGATTTCATGGTGAAAACTTGGCCTCCCCGCATTCTCTTCGTAGAAGATGAGCCTTTGGCGCTTGAGTTACTGAGTCGTGCACTTAAGGAAAAGGGCTTTGAGGTTCATGCCTTTTCTTGTCCGGCCGAAGCTCTTGGCTGGTTCGAAAAGCACAGTGACTTAGTTGATCTATTAGTCACGGATCAGTCTATGCCTAGTTTTACTGGTGCTCAGTTGATCGAGCATGTTCGAACCATTAAAGAGCAATTTCCAAGTATTATTGTCACCGGGCTTGGAAAAATTTCTGGAACATACTTTAAAACGGGACCAACTTTAGTTTTAGAAAAACCATTTAAGCGTCAACAACTTATCGATGCGATTGAGAACTTATTTCAGGAGAACTTATGAAAGACTTAAATCAGTGGCTTGAAGAATATTCGGTAAGTCATCGACATCCAACTAATAAGCTTATTCATAATATTTGTGTCCCTTTGATTATGTTCAGTGTTCTAGGACTTTTTTGGGCCATACCTCGCCCCGACTTTCTCGTTGATTCAATTTATTTCAACTGGGCGACAATCTTTAGCGCCCTGTGCATGATCTTTTATATTTCTCTTGGCTTGAAAACAGCGCTACTGATGCTATTTGTCTTGATACCAATGTTGATTCTTTTGGCCATGCTGGAAACGATCGGAGTTCCAATACTGGTCACTTCCATCGTTATCTTTGTCGTCTCTTGGATCGGTCAGTTTGTTGGTCATAAAATTGAAGGAAAGAAACCATCATTTTTTCAAGACCTTCAATTTCTGTTGATTGGGCCACTTTGGGTTTTTAATAAGTTTGCAAGCTAGCCAAACTTAACCCCTATCTTGAAAGTATCAACGACCTCCTCCTCTAGATGTCTCACGGCGACGACATTTCCGATGAGTTCTTTGGGGAGCTTTTTTCCGTCAACATGGGTGACTCTAACCCTATCGCCCACACTGAATTCGGCCGGATCATTGACCATAAAACCCATGCCACCTGCAGAGATATCATAAAGGGCGTGCAGGTCTGAACGGATAGTTTGTTCATTTTTGTCGATCTTATCAATACCTACCAGTTGCCCTGTCTTTGCCTGAGATCTAGGGGCTGCTCGTTTGTGTTTATTGCTGTCTTCGTTTTCACGCTCAACAAGCTCGATTTTTTGTAAAAACTCTTTGGATAAAACATTGAGCCGTGGAGGAAGTGGGATTGTAATAAAATCTTTTTCAAGCTCTCTGACAGAAGTTTTAATCGCAAGTCCGCGATCAGAACAAAAGAGAAAAATCTCCGATCCTTTAGAAAAACGAAATCCGTCCGAGTTATTGGGATAAACCACAATGGTCTTTTTAATGGGATCGACTTTTTTAATAGTGATAAAGTGAACTGGGCGACGCCCGCTGGCATCTAGGTTCTGCTGCCAAGCCCATAAGCATTTACGTGACCTTGCAAACTCTTTAAAAATGCCAATAATCTCAAGATCGTCAGTGATGAATTTCTTTTGCTCGGTCATGCGACCTTATCGAGTTTTTTCAGGCGGAATAAAGATTTTAATAAAAAAAAAGCCGGGATTTCTCCCGGCCATAAACGATTAAGCTAGATTCTTATTCGCGAAGTCCCAGTTAACCAGTGACCACCATGCTTCCAAGTATTTTGGTCGAGCATTGCGATAATCGATATAATAGGCATGTTCCCATACATCAACGGTTAGTAGTGGAGTATGTCCAGTAGTAAGTGGGCAGGCAGCATTTGAAGTGTTTACGATTTCAAGTTCGCCTGATTTGTTTTTTGCAAGCCAAGTCCAACCAGAACCGAAATTTGTTGCCGCTGACTTAGTGAAGGCTTCTTTGAAAGAATCAAATGATCCCCATTTCTTGTTGATAGCGTCAGCGATGGCACCAGTTGGTGTACCGCCAGCCTTTGGCGCCATGCTGTTCCAATAGAACGTGTGGTTCCAAACTTGCGCAGCATTGTTGAAAATTCCACCCTCAGAAGAAGTGATAATTTCTTCAAGCGTTTGGTTCTCGTGCTTTGTACCTTTGATCAAATTGTTAAGATTCGTCACGTAAGCGTTGTGGTGCTTGCCGTAATGAAATTCAAGTGTCTCAGGTGAGATATGTGGCATAAGTGCGTCGTTTGACCAAGGTAGGGCAGGTAATTTGTGCTCCATGTTAGCTCCTTTAAAAATTAATTCATAACAAAATCAGGATTCCTTTATAGGTCTACTCTGGAAATGAAGCAAGCCGCGGTCAATAGATGTCTTGTTTGACTCCGTTAGTCGAAGGAGAACCCTAAATTCTTACTGGACCACAGCAGATTTCGGGTTAGCATAGACCAGTCTATAAAAAGGATTTTCATGAAGTTTTGGCCGATTATTTTAGTCGCTATTATTTTTAGTTCATGCGCTACTCATAACAAAAGTGCTGAAGAGCAGATGAGCGTCGGTGGATCAATTCCTCAGTGGGTTAATGATCCGTTTGAGTTTTGCGGCAATGAGTTTCTTTGTACTGTTGGCGAAGGGACCAGCCTCTTAAATGCCGAGAGCGAAGCTCGAAAAAGTTTAGCTAAAATCTTTAGAGTGAAGGTTAGCGGTCAAACAAATATCTCTGAGTCGAGTAGCTCAATCACGAACCCCGATCTTCTCCAGAGTGCCGGTGTCTATCAAGAAATGCAATCCCACACGAGAGAAGTTGTCGATGAAGTACTTGAAGGTGTTATCACTTCTAAAAAACACCGCGACGGTGAAGCGTACTTTGCCTTGGCCCAACTTTCCAAGCGAACTTCTTCTAAGCTGGTAAAATCGCGCATTGAAAAATTAAGCGATGAAATTGAGTTAGCCTATAATAGCGAACGAAGAAGTATGTTGCCAAAAGCATTTGAGCTTGAGGCAAAGCGGGCAGAGTTAGAAAGCTTCTTGATTATTTTAGGGATACCAAACTTTGATCGCTCAGTATCAAGAGGACAATTATTATCCAAAAAAGCTGAGTACGACGCTGATCCTAGATTCATTTTTATCGACCACCAAGGCAAGTGGGACGCCATGGCGAAAACTGTTTCTGGTGAGCTGATCTCTCTAGGTTATAAAATTGTGCAAAAAAAGCCTTACCACTTTAGAGTTGTTATCGAGGATCACTCGCGCCGCGAGTATCTCAACGTCAAAGGCTTCGAGCGCTACCATGTTAATTCTAAACTGACGGCCTACAGTCCTAGCGGGGAAGTTGTTGGAGCCATGGCCTTTGAGCGAACTGAAAATGGACGATCTATTTCGCAGATTAAATCACAGATATTAGAAAGTTTTAGAGACCAATTTATTAATAATGTTTCCCAGTTACAACTCGATTAGGAGATCCAATGAAAATTTTGCATATGATACTCATGCTTAGTTTGGTGGCGTGTTCGTCGACCAAGAAAGAGGCTGAACTTGAAGAGCGCGAAAATGAAGACATCGCTCGCGATTACACAGTCATTGATGCTTCGGGAAAAACACGTCCGGGCTGGATTGAAGACCCAATTCTATGGTCAAAAGAATACGGCAAAGATACGGAGAAGTATCGCTTCTTTAGTTATGAGACGGAACCAAAAGTTGGACGCAAAGTCGCATGTGATCTTGCTAAATCAAATGTGCGCGCTGATATTGCTTCAGAGATTTCGACGTTCATTGATAAGCAGCTTGGTACATCGATTGAAGGGATCTCCTCTGTTGATGAAAATAACCCTGATGTTCAAGGTCTTAAAGAATACACAGAATCAACTCTTGTTGAAAAAACCAAAACCCTTATTCACGGTGCAAGTGTGATTAAGACTTACTGGGAAAAGCGTCGCTACTTACAAAAGCTTGGAGCTAAGAAAGATTATATGGCCTATACATGTGCCGTTTATTTCCGTATGAGTTCTGATACTTTGGCAAAAGCTGTGGATAATGCTGCAAGAGCAGTGATCGAACGTGCTAGTAAGACAACGGTTAAGGATAATGTTAAAAATGCCCTTGAAAATGCTTCGAAGGACTTTCTAAAAGCTTCGGCCGGCGAAATTTAATCAGTGAGGATTAAGATGAAATTATTATTTATTCTAGCTCTATTGTTGAACTTAACCGCCTGCGGAAGCTTTAAAGCTAAGCGTGTAGATTCTGCCGAGAGCGATGAAAAGGCGATGGAAATTACAGACAAATGGGTTCAGGGTGATACTGAGCGCGTTGTTCAAGATGTTCTTAAAGATATCTCGACTCATAAAGGTTATAAGCGTTGGCTTCGAGACCTAGGACGTGAGCCAAGAGTCTTTATCTCGGAAGTGCAAAACCTTACGAGCGAAGCGTATTTTCCAATTAATGATATCAACGATGAATTCTTAAATGAAATTTCCGCCTCAGGTGACTTTGTTCTTGTTGATGCTGAGGCACGCGACAAGATCTTAAAAGAAATCACGTACCAAAATGATGGAATGGTTGACCCAAAAACGGCAAAGAGTATTGGTAAGCAAACGGGAGCAGATCTTCTTATCCTTGGTAATGTGTATATGGAGCCACAAACAAGAGATGGAAAAACCATTAAACAGTACTCAATCAATATCCGTATGACAGATATTGAAAAAGGGATTGAGGTTCTTAGAACGAGAACGAAACTCTCTAAGTTTTCTAATAAGAGTAGCTTCGGTTGGTAAAAAGACTTCTCTTTCTTTTCTTGCTAGGCGCGTGTGCATCAACTGGACTTGATGAACGCGCTTCTTTGCGCTCGGCTTTTGCGAGTCAAAACTGGGTGCAAGCAGCTTCCATCCTAGAGGGTGAGAAGGCACTTTATAAAGAAGATAAAGATAAGCTTTTAGCTTTAATGGAAAAAGGCCATCTTGCTCATGCTCAACAAAAGTGGAACGAGTCGGCCGAGCTATTTAAACAAGCCTTTGACTTACACGATAAGCTTTATACTGTAAGTGTAAGTAGTAAAATCGCCGCTGCAGTTGTCAATGATAGTAGTGATGTCTATTACGGAGAAGCTTATGAAGTCGCCACGCTCCACTTGCTTCAGACTCTTAACTTTCTCATGCTGTGGCGTGATTCGAAGTCGCGAGATGATCTCTTTCGCGCTAGGGCCCAAGTTGTTGCCTGGAACAAATTCTTGGAAAACAGGGCAAGAGACAGTGAGCTAGCCCCTGTTTATAAAGATGATCTCATGGCGAAGCTACTTGGCGCCCAGGTTCATGAGTTGATCAACTCTCGTTCTGACTTACAAATTGCGCTCGATCTCTATGTTGATGCCCATGAAGTTCTAGTTAAAAATTACAGTGCTTATCCAAGTTTTAACTCGAAGTCTGCAGCCTTTGTTAAGGATTATAAAAAGTTTCCAAAGCTTGGGCTTGATAAAGTCATCAAAGAATATATCGAGCCGACTCATTCTTGGACATTACTTCAAAATGAACTCCAAACAAAAGTAATGAAGTTAGCCAGAGAGATTAGAAGCTCTAGAGTAAATACCTATTTGAAAACTTTTGGTAAAAAGGATTCAGACTTTCCTAAAGCTAAAAAATCTCCACCTTCAAACGTCACAGTAGTGGCAAGCTTCGGTCTAGCCCCACTTAAACAAGGGGAGACTCAGTACATTGGACTGACTTCGGCCTTAGAAGACCCAAAGGCTTCCAGTGGAGCCAAGGTTTTGGCCGGAGTTTCCGCTGTGGCCTTGACATTATTTGCGGCCGATAAGCTGGGACTTATGCCGCCGCCAAATTCTTGGAACCCAGCAGGCTCTCAACTTGGACTTGAAATGTCTTTTGCTGCTGCCAAAAGTGCCTCTGTTAAATTTGAATTACCAGCTGTTCACTCTAAACCGATTAAAAGTACTTATGAACTCATTGCCATCGATGAAACTGGTAAAGAAGCTTTTAAAACTGCTCTTCCTTTAGTTCAGCCGGTTGGTGAGATCGCTCAACAAGCGATTGCTGAGGCTGCCGTAGCCCGTTACTGGAGAGTAGGGGTTAGACTCGCCCTAAAGCATGCCGCAGCTATTGCAGCGAGCTTTGCGACCTATAAGGCGTTAGCCGGTAGGAAGAATGATAATGATTTCTTAGCTAGAAATGCTGCTGTTTTTCAGTACCTAGCAGCCGCCAAGGGAATTGAAGTCAGTGAGCGCGCCGACACGAGAGCATTGGCCACATTACCTGAGAACTTTAATCTGACTGATTTCTATCTTGCTCCTGGAAAGTACAAGATCAATATAGTCGAGAACCCTGTTCAAGGCGCAGCCAAAACAACTCATATCGGGCTTTGGGAAATTACTGCCATGCCGACAGTTTTCTACGCCAGACTCTAATTTAACAGCATAAATTAACGATAAGTCCTCTGATGAAGAGGCTTGTTATCGCTATTATCTTACTTAGTTGTTGGTCCGTGCAGGCCAAGATGTTTGAGCGACGTATCCATACGATCGAAGACTCCAAAAGACCCAACCTAAATTCCAAATGGATTCAACTTGGGCAAACACCACGCCAGAGTTTATCCAAGCTTGTAGAACTTCTTTCAGAATCTTCAACTGGAAAGCGAATCATTGCTCTCGCTTCACAAAAAGCTAAATCCCAAGGACAAAGTTTAGGCGAAGTTCTGTTGATAGGGGATAGCTCACTGACTGACACTACTTTGGTGAGAAGATTCATCCCGACGAAGCCAGATGAAGTTAGCTATGAAAGTAAAAGTGTTGTTTATCTTAATCGTCATCTCTCAGTCATCGATGGACTCTTAGATTTAGCTCACGAACTTACACATTTTAACGAGCGCCAACCATTCAATCCTTATCGCGTGAATTTTACGCTTAAAGAATTTATCGCTAGCACTGTTGAAGGTCGCGGCGGCGAAGTTGAGGCTTATCTGTCTGAGTGCCAAGTCTTAAGTGAATTATATCCATCTCAAATTAGAGATCGTTCAAATTGTTCCAATGTGATGGATGACCATGGGCATCTATCAAAAGATAAGGGCATCGAGCATTTTTATCGAATTGGTGGGCATATGCAGCAAATGCAAAAAGACTTGGGTCGTTATAGAATTCCCGCTAGTGATTTTCCAAGACTTTCCGGTGACACACCAATTTTTATTTCCTCCGCTTATGGCCTTCCCTATCCCATTGCAGCGGTTAAAGAATATGTCTCTATCATGGGCAAAGCCTGTGAGAACGATAGGAAGCGCCTTAGCCTCTTAGAGATGCGAAACTCTAGAGCACCGGCCAGTGAGCAGGCGAGTGCTACCTGGGAGCAAATGACGCGCTTTTTCAAAAATCGTTGTGAAGACTATTTGGCCGTCAATTAGACAAAATCTATTCGAACAATAATCAACCTATACGCTTAGAATTAATCAGTTTAGCGGCGCTACTTCGTTGACGTAAACGCGTCCTGAAGGTAAAACTTTAGAGAATTTAACCACTTTAATTTTCGCCTTTTTCTCGAAGGATCTGGCATGCAAGATAGCGTCATTTTGATGAAAGTCGACGACTTCTTTAACTGGGGTCGCAAAAATTCTCTTTGGCCAATGACCTTTGGCCTCGCCTGTTGTGCAATCGAAATGATGGCAACTGGTGCGGCTAAATATGATTTGGAACGTTTCGGGTGTGGAGCCTTTATGGCAACTCCTCGTCGCGCCGATTTGATGATTGTTGCAGGAACTGTAACTCTCAAAATGGCGGAAAGAATTAAAGTTCTTTACGAGCAAATGCCAGAGCCAAAGTATGTAATCTCTATGGGCTCATGTGCGAATAAGGGTGGACCTTACTGGCAACATGG
>PBCC01000006.1 GCA_002716825.1 Halobacteriovorax sp.
CTTAAAGTATGAAGCACATCCCCCAGCTAAACTATGGGTTTCAAGTACACAAACCCGTCGTTTTTGGCGAGTTAATAAAGCGGCTAAGCGGAACTTGATCTTCATCTGTACTTAAGCCCTCTTCTAAGCGCGAGACTTCCCAAGTCTCACCCAGTAGCTTTGAAGCTGAATCAGGCAAGCCCTTAAGTCTAGCTAAACGCGTGCCACCCCAAGGTTTATAAACAAGATGAGGTGTTAATGGGCCCATGTACTTAATCGACAAGAATTCCTCCAGCGAGCAAAATGCCCTCCATTTCTGGCAACTTATTAAAGATTCGCACTGTTACAAAGCTAATTCAAGTTGTAGGGTCTCGGATTTTGGTAGGGTGCGCTAGCGAGTTATAATAAGAGGATTAATTGGAGCCTATAGATGGTGAATGATAGCTTCCTCACAGTGGCCGTGCTGCCTATTCCGAATATGGTATTTTTCCCAAATACCGACCTACCGCTATATATGGCCGACCCAAGGCATATTCAAATGGTGCAAGACTGTATTGCCAGTGGTCGTTTGATGGCCGTGAGTTTAATGGATATCACCAGTGGTCACACTAGACTTAGAAATTCTCCGCGCGCAATCTGCACTGTCGGCGAACCCGTCGTGCTGAGTGAGAATGAAGACGGCTCGATCAAAGTTCTGCTTCGCTCTCATTTCAGGGTCAAGCTGCTCACGCTAAAACAAAGCCTGCCCTATATGCTCTATACGGCGGAACATATTCCCGACCAGCGTTGTGAATCAGATTTTAACCAAGACTTTGGTCTGGGAAAATTACACGGCCTGCTCAAACGTTGGGCCAAAGAAAACATTGACGATTCGACCGAGCGAGAAAACTTTTTAAACTCAATCACCAATGCCAAAGAGATTGTCGATGCTGTGAGTATGTATATGGTAGTCGACAGTGAGATTCGCCAATTACTGCTTGAAAATGTTCACTTAAGTGAACGCGTCCAAATGCTGGCGACATTATTTACCAACAGTTTCCAATCGGAAGACATTCATATCGCTGAAGCGCTCAAGCGTTTCGAATCGATTGATAAAGAAGAGTTACCTCGTAAAGTCGCCCACTAAATTAAGACAGGTATCAATAGATTAATAGCAGTTAATCCGGCGCCACTGAGAAGTGGTATCGTCAGATTATCATCGGCAAATACTGATGACAGCTCACTGGCAGCGCCAATCAGTCCCGCCAAAATACAAAAGACCACAACATTTGATCCACTCAATCCGGTCGAAGAATTGACCCACATAAAAGTGATCAGGTAACAAGTAATAAAGCCGGCCATTGAGCCTTCAAGTGATTTACCTGAGATAATTTTATGGCTGCCAAAAAGAATTCCAAAGAGTGAAGAAATAGGATCGGCAAAAACCAAAAATAAAATACTAAGGAGAGCCTGCTCGCGCTCAAAAAGTAGTAATGAGGCTCCAACCCCAAGGGCGTAAAACGGCAGGCCTGAGCAAGAGTTTTGCTCACTTCTTCTCATCAGTGGGCCCATCAGACTTAGGACTTTTTCATTAAGGACAGGATTTCTAAGACGCAAGGCCTCAAAAAGAAAGCCTGTGAGGGCGAAGACCATCAAGCCCATGCCCATAAGATGCTGGTCAATATTGAATGTGAGAAAGGTCACAAGACCGATTGAGCCAGTCAGCATATGCCAGGCTTTTCTCATTAAATGTAGGTCATGGCGTGCACGAAGTGTGTTTTCCATAAGTCTCCTTTTGATTCAATGGCGCCATTCTAGAGTAAAAGCGTCTGACAATCTAGAAACTGCGCAATAATTACGCATCACAACATCGCATTAAGTGCCTAATAAAACAGCTATTTTGTAGCGTAATCCTTGCTTAAGCGGCAAAGGAATGGTTTTCTAAAGCATATTCATCAATGAAGATGGAAATAGTAGCAAGGAAAGCCGCGTGTCCCGTCCGGGTGGATCACTCTTTTCTCATAATGATAGCGATATGAGCTCCCATATTCGAGGAGCCAGAAGCGCCAAAATATGGGCCATCGGTGGTGGTAAAGGCGGCGTAGGTAAAAGCTTAGTCACGGCCAACGTTTCAATCTGTCTGGCTTTGATGGGTTATAAAGTTGTCGCCGTTGATTTGGATCTCGGTGGAGCTAATCTACACACCTGTCTTGGCGTGCCGATCCCAGACAAAACTCTGTCTGATTATCTTACAAAAAAAGTATCAAGCCTCAATGATCTGATCACCCCAACTGCGATTGATAATTTATCAATTATCAGTGGAGCACAAGATGATGTTGGTATCGCCAACCTTCGCCAAATGCATAAAGCTAAAATTTTAGCCCGTCTTGGTGAGTTGAATGCTGATTATGTCATTCTCGATCTTGGCGCCGGTACTTCTTATAATACTCTCGACTTTTTCATCTCGGCCGATCAAGGCATCTTAACTGCACTACCTGAACCAACCTCAATTGAAAATACCTATCGTTTTATTAAATCGGTTTATCACCGAAAACTTAAAATGGCGGAAGAGCTGCTTGAAATTGGTCCACTTATCGACCAAGCCATGAATGCGAAAATTCATCAAAACTCTACACCTGCCGACTTGATGGCGCGAGTGATAGAGATCAATCCACAAATGGGTCATAAGCTAAAAGCCGAGATTGCCAAGCTTCAACCCAAGCTGATTATCAATCAAGTAAGAACTCAAGCCGATGTCGATATTGGTTTTTCCATGAAGATTATTTGTCGCAAATATTTCGGCATGAATCTCGATTACGTCGGTTATCTAGAATACGATGCAACTGTTTGGCAGAGTGTAAAAAAGCGTAAGCCGCTTCTGATGGAGTTTCCAAACTCAGCACTAGTCGCCAACTTTGATCGCATCGTTCACCGCCTTCTGAATATATAGGATTAGGGAGAAGCATGGAGTCTGGTAGCAAGAATTATTACGAAGTTCTGGAAGTTCCAACCGATGCATCGACTGATGATTTACATAAAGGTTATGTCAGGGCCAAGAACGCCTATTCCCAGGACAGCCTCGCGCTTTACTCACTCATGACAAAAGATGAGTGCGATCAGATCATTGACTTGATCGATGAAGCCTACTCAATTCTTAGCGACCCCGAAAAACGTCGTCTTTATGATCAAGCTCGCGGCATTAACCAAGACCTTAATTATAAAAATTCTGGACCTGGTAAAAACCAAGACCCAGATGCACAACATAATCTTCGTGGCGCCCCTCAAACAACTCAGCATAATAATATGGCCAAGATCGTTGCCAAGAAGCGCTTTGATCTTACTTACTCGGTCAACGAAGAATTAGAAAAAGAAATTGAAAGCTGTACCGAGTTCACCGGATCTTTCCTACAAAAGATTCGTGAGTACAAAGGCGTTGATATCCCTCGCATGGCCGACATGACCAAAGTTTCTAAAACATATATTCGCCATATCGAAGAGGAAGCCTATGATAAACTTCCCGCCCCGGCCTATGTGCGTGGCTTCGTTTATCAGTACGCCAAATGTCTAAAGCTCAACCCTGATATTGTGGCCAACTCCTACGTATTCCTAATGAAGAACAGTAATAGCGGCGAAGAATAATGACCGATGAATCTCCATCAAGTGATCAACTTGAAGAGATAGAGCTGACTCTAACTCAAACAGATAGAGATCAATTCAAAAGACTTGATCAGTGGCTTGCCGAGCGCACAAGTTTTTCTCGAACTTTTCTTAAAAAATTATTTGAAGCCGGAAACATCTCGGCAGAAGTGAACCTTAGTCTCAATAAGATGCCTTCAATCGGAACGGTCATTTCAATTGATGTTCCACCACCCGTCCCGCTTGAAGCCATTGCTCAAAACATCCCGATCGAGATTCTTTATCAAGACGAACATCTGGTCATCGTGAATAAACCAGCTGGACTGGTTGTTCATCCGGCCCCAGGCCATCCCGACGGAACTCTAGTCAATGCGATTTTACACCACTGTCCCGATCTCTCCGGCGTTGGTGGAACCATTCGCCCCGGTATCGTTCACCGCCTAGATAAAGGCACCAGTGGTATTATGGTGGTGGCCAAATCTCAAGCGGCCCATGAAGGACTTGTTCTTTTATTTTCAAAACACGATATTGAACGCGAGTATCAGGCTATTGTTGTTAGTGAGAAAGGTCGCCTTTCACTGGAAGGTACCTTGAAGTCAACGATCGGCCGCGATCCCAGAAACAGACAAAAGATGGCGGCAAACGTGCGCGGAAAAGATGCCATCACCCATTTTAAGACGGTGAAATACTTTCAAAACTTCGCTCATATTCAATGCCGCTTGGAGACTGGTCGCACCCATCAAATTAGAGTGCATCTGTCTCAGCTACTTCAGTGTCCCATTCTTAACGATGCCACCTATGGTGATCAAGCTAGACATAGAAAACGATTACCGAGCGAGCTCGCCGCTAGTATCAAAGACTACGAACATCCTTTTTTGCATGCCAGACGCTTGGGCTTTATTCACCCTGTAACTAAAAAGCATCTCGACTTTGAAACTGCACCACCGCCGCTATTTCAAATGCTTTTGGATCAATTGCAATGACTTCTCCTATTTTTGAGAAGACTTTTGATTTTGGAGTTTTCAGGACGTTCGACACCAAACCGAGTTTTGATTGTTTTCATGTTCATCAGGTTCATGGCATCGACTTTTCTAAAGAAGGCCCGCAGATCAAGGCCGATGGTATTTATGGCGAACAATCTCTCCCCTGGGCCATTATCACGGCTGATTGCTTGCCCGTGCTGATTCATGGAAATAAAGGAAATGTCTTTTTCCATGCTGGTTGGCGTGGAATTGTCGCGAATATTCATTTAAGCAGTTTCGTTGGGAAGATAGAGCCTCGCTTTGCTTATATTGGTCCCCATATTCAGCGCGATAGCTTTGAAGTTTCTGAGGACTTTCATCCCAATTTTCCAAATTCACTGAATTTTGGCAAAAATCAGGTAGGCCACCTGTGTTTTAACTTGAGTGCAGAACTAACGCGCGGCCTACAAAGGGTTTACCCGGCCATTACAGTCGAAGTGAGCGATATCTGTACTCTAAAGGATTCTCGCTTTCACAGCTTTAGATTAGATAAAACTGAGAAACGAAACTGGAACGTGTTCACAAGTGCCGATTTAAAGCCTTATAATGATAAGAAATAATATTCAGGAGTAAAAATGCATACTGTTTACCGCTCACCCAAGACCTTGGTTCACGCCTTAGTTGTTACTCTTGGTATCGCGATCATTACAACTACCGCTTATCTGACCAACCACTACTTCGCTATCAAATTTCCTGACGGACTTGGTTCAGCTTCGGCACTTTGTGATATTTCAGGATTTTTAAACTGTGATGCTGCAACTCACTCACCGATTTCCAATGTGGCAGGAATTCCAATTTCAATTTTTGGAACACTGATCGGGATTTTGCTTCTGTCTGGTTACCTTTTCACTTCACCTGGTTTTGAAAGCACCATGAAGTTTGTCCTGACCGTCAATCTCATCGGTTGTATTGTTCTCTTTATCTATTCAATCATCGCCCTCGGTTCACTTTGCCCGATGTGCACACTTTATTATCTCTTATCGTTTGGTGCATTCTTTGTTTTCTATCGCTATGCCCATTCGATTAGACCAACAGCGCTTCCTATTGTTTGCATCATTGCGCTGTTTGCTGCGACCTCAGCTGGCGCTTATATGTATACGTCTTCTAAGATGGAAAAAAATGAAGCTCTGGCCACAAGCTTGATTCAACAATTTGACTCATTGGCCGATCTTGGCGCACCAGAAAAACCCTCTGAGTTCCGTTTAGCCACAGCAACAGAAGACTTTCAATCAGCACCAATTCAAGTCACTAAGTTTTCTGACTTCCAGTGCCCTGCTTGTAAGGCCATGTCCGAGCAGCTTCATAAAGCTATGCGCCAGTACAAAGGACAAATTAATATTCAATACATCTTCTATCCACTCGATCCAGCCTGTAACTCAAGCATGGACAGAAATCTGCACCCATTCGCGTGTAAAGCTGCTTACCTAGCGTCTTGTTTGCCTGAAAAATTTCCTGAAGTTGAAAAGGAAATTTTTGATAACCAAGACTCTATTTCTGATTCTTGGCTAGAGGCTTACGCTAAAAAGGAAGGCGTACTCGATTGCTACAAGTCTGACGCGACTAAAGAAAAAGTTAAGGAATATGTAGAGCGTGCCACACCATTTAACGTACGCTCAACTCCAACAGTCCTGCTTATCGGTCTTAAGATCGAAGGCGTTCTTCCATTTAACCAACTTCAGGTTCTGATGGATGAGCTTATCTCTCGTTCTACAAAATAATATGATTGAAACTCACTGCCACCTCGACTATTTAAAAGATCGCCCACTTGAGGAGACTTTGAAGTTGAGCGAGGAGGCCGGGGTTTCGACTTTTATTACTATCGGTGTTTCTCCAAAAAACCTCGATACCGTTTTTGAAATTGCCACTAACAACAAACAAGTCTACTTCACACAGGGAATCCATCCTCACGATGCCAAGCTTTATACTGATGAAGTTGAGACCCTGATCAAATCAAGAACGAGTGAAGCTAAGATGGTCGCTGTTGGTGAGATTGGACTGGATTACCACTATGATAACTCTCCTCGCGACACTCAATGTGAAGTCTTTGAGCGCCAGCTAAAAATTGCAATAGAGCACAACAAACCAGTCGTGATTCACACCCGTGACGCCGATGAAGATACTGCTGAGATCCTAAAGAAACTTTCACCTAAACTCGCGCGCAAAGGCGTGGTCCACAGTTTTACTTCTAGCCCTGAACTGGCGCAGACTGTTCTTGATCTGGGCTTTTATATCGGCATCAATGGCATCATTACTTTTAAAAATGCTGAGAACGTTCGCGATATCGTTCGCCTGACGCCACTTGATCGTATGCTGATTGAGACAGACTCACCTTTTCTTGCGCCCATTCCAAATCGAGGCAGAGAGAATGCGCCTTTTAATCTTCCGCATATTGTGAAAAAAATTGCTGAAATTAAAGAAGTATCTGAAAAAGAAGTGATCGATATAACGACTAGGAATGCGAAAGCACTCTTTCTACTGTAACGAAATGCCTTTGATATCTTTGTGAGCTGCCGCCGTCATCTGCGTTGCTGTTTTTTGAGCTACAGCATTTTTAAGTAGCCCATCTAATCTTTCAAAAATTTTAAGCTGAACCTCTTCACTATTTTCAATACCACGGTGAGTATCTTCACGAAGTTCATTGATCACATTGCTGTAGTCAGTGTTTCTGGCGATATTGGGAGAATCATTAATTCCATACCAGTCATCGCCAATAAAATTGAGATTTGTTTTTACATTTTGCGGGATAATATCGTTATTGAATCCTACTGAATCAAGCGTGACTAAAAGATCAACTTTTCTAAAGCCATGTTCAATTTTATTTAATTCTAAGGCAATCTCCACCGCCGTATCGCCACCAAGGCTGTGACCAACAATCATCACCGGCTGCGAGCGTGGACGAGAAAGGATTGATTCTATCGCTTCATCTTTTTCTGACCACGAGTAAACTTCAGAGCGAGGAATTGCACTGGCCATATCTTCTAGGCCATCGCCACTCGAACTCGACAGTCCAAGTCCCTTAATGAAAATGATGGCCGGAGTGTCTTTTACTTTTGCTGCGACTTTTATTTTTTCGACCGGCTTGGCTTCAATCACAGGTGCTTCAACTTCTGGCTCACTGTCCTCTTCATCGCCATCTGGAATAATGGCCGTAGCAATATCTGCAACAACAGAGATAGGAGGAGTTGGTGGAAGCTTCGAAGCCGCATCTGCTACATCTTTTGCGACTTCCTTAGCCTGCTCTGAGATATTTGATTTAGCAGCTTCTTGACCCTGCGCAACAGGAAGTTCTTTTTGCGGCAGCGCAGCTTTAGGCACTCCCGGCTTCTTGGCCAGATAATCAGTTTTATTTTTGTATTGGATAAGGCCAGTTTCGCTTCCCATACCTATATTTTAGGCAACTTATGGGTATATAAGCTATCCGTTACTTTTTTCCGCTATTTGTGGCATAGTTGCCGCAATTATTCCTTCAGAAATCACAGACTTAGCAACGGAGCTTAGCCATGGGCAAAATTAAAATCGGTATCAACGGTATGGGTCGCATCGGTCGCACCATTTTTCGCGAAATTTATAAGCACAATATTGGTGAACTTGAAATCGTCGCAGTCAACTCTCCAGGTAAACCCGAAGAATATACTCACCTACTTCGTTACGATTCCATTCATGGCCCATTCAATGCTGATGTAAAACTTGATGGTCAAACGCTTACAGTGAATGGCAATAAAATTCAGTTTTATGATCTTCGTGATCCGTCTGAAATTGATTGGAACAAACACGGTGTTGATATCGTAATCGATGCCACTGGTGTGTTTAAAGATAAAAAAGGTCTAGGTAAACACCTTGGCGGATCAGTTAAAAAAGTCATTATGTGTGCGCCAGGAAAAGATCTCGATGGCACATTCGTCATGGGAATTAACAACGATACATACGATAGCGCGAATCACCACATTGTTTCTAATGCTAGCTGTACAACAAATTGCTTAGCCCCAGTTGCAAAAGTTCTTCACGAAGCATTTGGAATTGAATCTGGCTTTATGACAACAGTTCACGCCTACACCAGTGACCAACGTTTGCTTGATTCCAGTCACGATGACATGAGAAGAGCTCGCTCAGCTGCTATGTCGATGATTCCAACAACAACTGGTGCAGCTAAAGCTGTAGGCCTTGTTATTCCTGAACTTAAAGGAAAACTTGATGGCTTCGCTGTCCGCGTTCCAACACCAAATGTTTCCATGGTTGATCTCAATGTTGTTTTAAAAGAAACGGTAACCAAAGAGAAAGTTAACGCCGCTATGAAAAAAGCTGCAGAAGGAAACCTAAAAGGGGTTCTTCGCTACACTGAAGAAGAACTTGTTTCAATTGATTATCAAGGAATGCGCGAGAGTTCATGTTTTGATGCTCCACTAACCAATGTGCTTAACGGCAATATGGTTAAAGTAGTTGCTTGGTATGATAACGAATGTGGTTTTTCTAACCGAGTGATCGATCTTGCTCGCTTCATGGGTGGAAAACTCTAATGGCCATTAAATACATCAATGATTTTGAATTCGAAGGGAAGAAGGTCATTTGTCGTTTCGACTTCAATGTTCCTTTAGACAAAGATGGAAAGATCACCGATACAACTCGCATCGACTCCACACTAGAAACGATTAAGTTCATTCTCGAAAAAGGTGCTAGCAAGCTCATCTTGATGAGCCATCTTGGTCGCCCCAAAGGTGCACCTGAGAAAAAGTACTCACTTGAGCCAGTGGCCTCGTATTTGGCCGATAAGCTGGGTGTCGAAGTCGTCTTGACGGAGAGCTGTCTTGATCGTGGTATTAAGACATTGCTCACTCTACCTGAAACAAAAATTATTCTTCTTGAAAATCTTCGTTTTCATGCAGAAGAAGAAGCCAATGATCATGAGTTCGCTAAACGTCTTGCTAGCTATGCCGACGTCTATGTGAATGATGCCTTTGGTACGGCCCACAGAAAACACGCATCCACTTACGGCATCAACGCCGCTTTCAAGGGCAAGGCCCTAGCTGGTTTTCTTTTGCAAAAAGAAATCGCTGCCCTTGATCAGGTTTTAAAAACTCCCAAGAAGCCATTCGTTGCCGTTATGGGTGGCGCTAAGGTTGCTGATAAAATTAAGATCATTGAAGAGCTTCTTCGCTCAGTAGACTCACTTTTGATCGGCGGCGCTATGGCCTACCCATTTTTAAAAGCGCGCGGTCTTGAAGTTGGTAAATCTCTTTGTAGTGCTGAAGATGTGAAGCTTGCAAAAGCAATTCTTGCAACGGGCGCAGCCAGCAAAATTCGTCTGCCTATTGATCATATTGTTTCAACCAACCCTGACTCTGAAGCCAATACAACGAATAACGAAAGCATCCCAGAAGAAATGATGGGACTCGATATTGGTCCGGCCACACTTGATTCTTATGCTCACACCATCGCTGGTGCTGCAACTATTCTTTGGAATGGCCCAATGGGCTTTTTTGAAAAATTTAATTTCAATAAAGGCACCTTCGGCATAGCAAAAGCGATCGCAAGTTCAAAAGCGTTCAGTGTTGTTGGCGGCGGAGACTCTGTCGCGGCGGTGAATGAAGCTGGTCTTGCCGATCAAATGAGCCACGTATCTACCGGTGGTGGCGCTAGTCTCGAGTACATCGAAAATGGTGGCAGCCTGCCAGGAATTCAAGCCCTTCGCTTTGGTATTAATTAGGAGTTTTTATGTGCAAGATACATATTTTAGGCAACTGGAAGATGAATCACACTCAAAAAGAACTCGCTTCTTTTTGCGAAGAGATCAATTCAAAGTGGAGTGAACTCTCCGATAAAGCGGCCTACGGTATTGCGCCACAAACACTGCACCTCTCGACTCTAAAAACAAAAGCGCCTAAGGGACTACTGGTTGGCGCGCAAAATTGCAGCGATCAAGAATCTGGCGCTTACACAGGAGAGACTTCTGCTGTTGCGCTGAAGGATCTCTCAATTGATTTCACACTGACTGGCCACTCTGAACGCAGACAGCTTTACAAAGAAAGTGATGAGTTCATTAACCGCAAAACCAAACTCGCGCTTGAAAATGGACTGACAACTGTTTTGTGTGTTGGCGAAACTTTAGATGAGCGCGAATCTGGTAGCACCGCTGGTGTCGTATGCCATCAGATCGAAGCCGGATTAAAAGATATTGAGCCAAACAAAAAGCTCTTAATCGCTTATGAACCCGTTTGGGCCATTGGTACCGGCAAGACTGCGACACCAGACATGGCCCAAGATGTTCACGCCATCATTCGCCAAAAACTTTACGATCTTGGTCATGACGCAGCCTCCACTCCAATTCTTTATGGTGGTAGCGTTAAGCCAGATAATATTGAAGGCTTACTCGAGTGCCCTGATATAGACGGTGCATTAGTGGGTGGAGCCAGCCTTAAAGCGACAGACTTCTTGGCACTTTGTCGTGCCGGTGGAATGCGCAACGCATAATTGTTGTCACCTATAGCGTTATCTAGTACTTATAATGCTTCAAATGTTTTTTTAGGATGGGCCATGAGCACTACATTAATGATTTTCCAAGCCGTTGTTTCAGTTCTTCTGATCGTTGTTGTTCTTCTTCAATTTGGTAAAGGCGCAGAAGCCGGTATCATGGGTGGCGGAGCTTCAGATGCAGTTTTTTCTGGCTCACAAAAAGGTAATATCATGACAAAAGTAACCGCAGTACTTGCGATTCTTTTTCTTGGTAACTCTATTCTTCTCGCTAAAATTCAAACTTCAAAAAGTGATCAATCACTTCTTGATTCTGAAGCACCTGTTGCACGCCCACTTAATAGCGATGCTCTTCAAACAGAAACACCTACTGCTGTAGAGCCTGCCAATCAAGTTCAAGAAGGCAAAGAACCAGCTAAAAACTAATTAGGAGCGTTCCCAGTGAGCGACGTCTTAAGACCTGAAGCGGTGGAATTCATTCGTAAAGAGTTCCACCATCTCGACACGACTTATTTTAATACGGCCTATTTTGGGCCATCTCCCTACAGTGCCAAACAGAAAGTTTCGCGTTCTTTGCAAAAAGAACTCGATCCTTCATTTCATAGTTATGCCAACTGGATTGGCATCCCTGAGAGACTTCGCCTTGATTTGGCAAAGCTGTTGGGCTGCTCTGAAGACCATATTTTTCATTCCACCAGCTCTTCTGATGTTTTTAATATCGTTGCCAACGGCTACCCTTTTCAAAAAGGCGACGTGGTTTGCTCTATTGATAAAGATTACCCATCGAATGTTTTGCCATGGATGCGCGCCACTGAAACACGCGGCCTAGAGTTTAAACTTTTAGAGCTTGGCGTGGAATATCTGCCTAAGGCCGAGTGGTTGGCCAAAAAGTTACCTAAGAACTGCAAAATCTTTGATTGTTCTTGGATAAGCTTTGATACCGGAAAGCGAATCAATATCATTGAGATCGGTAAGCTTTGTCGCGAGCGCGGCATCCTCTTTCTTCTCGATGCGACTCAAGGCTTTGGCGGTATGCCGATCACTGCCGAACAGCTCTCCTATATCGATGTGCTTTCTTGTTCTTCATACAAGTGGATGCTTGGCCCTTATGGCCACGCCTTTGGTTACCTTTCAACTAAAGCACTCGAACTCATTCAGCACACCAGCGGCAACTGGATTGTAAGTCCTAACTCTAAAGTTGTTTATAATCTTTTAGATTACACAACCGAGACTCTACCAGGGGCGAGAAAGTTTGATCGCGGACAAGCGCCCAATATGCTGACGATGAGTTGTCTTGAAGCTGGTGTTGAATTCTTACAAGAAGTGGGACTTGATAATGTTGCCGCTCACAATGCCGCTCTTCGCGATCAATTCCTTGAAAATTACCCTAAGAAGAAATTCCAATTGATGACTCCAACAGATCATATGGGCAATATCTTAGCACTTAAAGCTACGGCGGCTGATCCAATTGATCTTGAACGTGAGTTGAAATATAGAAATATTGATGTGAGCGTCAGACAAGGAAACGTTAGACTTTCATTTCATATTTTCAACACGCCTTCGCAAGTTGAAAAACTCATTGAGGGGCTCGATCTTTAAGCGGCTTTCTTTTTCTTGTTAGGTGTTTCTTGCGTTTTAACTTTACCGAAATTGGTTGGCTCTTTGCCAAATAAGTCGTTGCGCTTAACTTCCGCTTTAATGGGCTGGAAAGGAAGAACGTCGTGAGGCTGACAAGGATCAAAGTCTTCGGGCAGTTCGCGATTGGTTTTTCCTGTAAACTTCAGCTTATTGACACTTTCAGTGAAGATCTTAAATAACGTTGGATCAATTTTCTTTCCAACCGCTCGGGCCATGACGGCCAGGGCATCATCAACATTCATAGCCTCGTGATAACTTCTCTTAGTCGTAATGGCATCAAAGAAGTCAGCAATCGCCGTGACCCTAGCTAACTCGTGGATATTCACTCCAGCAATGCCTTGTGGATAACCAGTGCCATTAAAGTTTTCGTGATGTTCATAAACGATACGTCTAATCACTTCAAAGTCGACACCTTCACAGTCGCAATGACTCTCTTGTATAAGTTCATTGCCATAGCCCGGGTGCTTTTTAATAACTGAAAAATCTTCGTCTGAAAGCTTTCCAGGATTATTAATAATCCTGGTTGGAATTTTAATTTTCCCAAGATCGTGAAGCAGTCCACCGAGACCGGCCATCACAATTTCATTTCGAGGGGCATTGGGCTTCCAAGCACGAAAAAGTGAAATGCAATACATCGAAACATTGATGGAATGATCGTAAGTATAAAAGTCGTGAAAACTTAGGTCGGCAATGAGTTTTTGAACTTTGCTAATGTCATAGTCTTCAAGCACATCGATCATGCTCTCAACTGATTCGCGACAGCCTTCAATACTCTCGGCCAAAACTTCCGTTGTGTATTCTTTATCAGGCGCAAATAAACCATTGAGGTAATGAATGGCCGAATCTTTAATCACCTTGGTTTTCTCGGTGTCACTAACCAGTTCATTTTTAGCCAGCGCGCGCAGATACGAATCACGTTGAGATTCATGCACGTAAAGCTGGTGATACTTTCTTTTAAATTCTTTTAAGTCGGCGTCACATAAAACGCCACCGAGTGGGAAAATGCGAACAAACTTTTCCCTTTCAACAATAGCAGACGAATTAATATACAAATCATAAGGAAGCGGGCGCTGCCTTAGGACAAGTTCAAATCCGACTGAGAAAAAGCTTTGTTTTGTTTCCATAACACCCAATTAAAAAGCTACTTACTTATCGGATTTCTAAGTTAGTTATTGAGCTTTTCAAGTGCCTATAAAAACAAAAAAGCCCTCTAAAAAAGAGGGCTTCATTACTTTAAAACTATTTTGGTCGACTACTAAAATGGAATGTCATCGGCCGTGAAGTTTGTATCCGTTGGGATATCGTAATCATTGGCCTGATAGTTGTTTCCACCATCATTTTGTTGAGAATAATTATTATTATTGCTCTTATTTTGTGAATCACCACGATCAGCTGATGGACCACCAACAAACTGAACAGTCTTCGCGTTGATTTCTGTTGTGTAACGTTTTTGACCTTGCTTATCGTCCCATGAACGAGTTTGAAGACCACCTTCAATAAAGGCTTGGCGCCCTTTTGAAAGATACTGATTGCAAAGCTCAGCAAGCTTTCCCCAAACGACAATACGATGCCATTCAGTACGCTCTTGCTTTTGACCGCTCTTGTCTGACCAGCTCTCAGTCGTAGCTAGTGAGAAATTACAAACTGCTGTACCAGATGGTGTGTACTTCAGTTCAGGATCTTGGCCTAGACGACCCAAAAGAATAACTTTGTTCACGCTCATGAATTCTCCTCATATAAGTTGCTTAGCGTTACGCCATGCAAACAAACAGTATTATCAAACTGAAGCCTGACTTTACCGATTGACCGACCTTTTTAATACAAAAAAAATCAGACATGACATGTCTTTCATACAGAGCAAGAGGAGCTTAAATAGTGAGGTAAACTAAAGGCTTGAAATCCTAAGGAGCGTTTTGAGGCGGCACAGATTTTTGACTCTCAGCATTTTTTTTCTGCCAAAATTCATCAACCAATCTTCGTGCAACTTTTACATCGCGCTTGTACCACGATGCATCAAATCCGCAATAGGGGCACTCAATACCAGAGCGATAAACTAGTCTTCTAACCACTTCATAACCGGCCCAAAAGACGAAAAACAAAGACAGTGCACGCCATTGCATAAAATCGAACAATGCAAACGTGGTAACACCTGTAAGAACGGCAATCTGTAGAAAGTGCTTAGCACTCATTCTATGACTTGAAGTAAGGTAGCGTTCACTAGCACATAGCGGACAATGAAACTTCTTTGTCGCGTTTTTAAAACGAAATGGCCGTGATTCTAGAGGACGAATTTTCGTCATTGATTCTCCTTACTCTTCTATCATAACTCAGCTCTGGCAGCGGCTTCTAGCCAGCAAACTTGGCCCATCTCCGACCTCCAAAGTCGTAGTTTGAAGGTCAGTCTAAAGAAGAACCCGGGGGAACCCACGCTCCCCCAGGTTTCAGAAGTGCACATCCGTGGCATCCCCAGTGGGGAAGAAAAAAGGTGTGACAGAAGAGGGACCGACCGAAACTGACGTTCTGCATCTCGAGTCCGATCACATCTCGAGAACTATTAGATATAAGTTCAAGACTCATACCAAACTGCCCCTACCGCGCCCCGACAATAACACCCTGTTTTTTAAGCACTTTAGAGTCCTTTTATTGACTCCCCTGATTGACCCCAGTAGCATTGAGGCACTGATATGAAGGTCAAACCAGCCCCTTTTAATTCTCGAGCGCTCCTACGCAGCCAAGACGGTCAATTGACTGTATTTCTCGCTATTGGGCTCACCATCTTCCTGACGATGACGGCTTTCATTATCAATATCGGTTTATTCGTTAAAGCTAAGATCAATCTTCAAAATGCAACTGATGCTGCTGCTTGGTCAGGTGCTGCCGTTCAGGCCAGACAGCTTTCACAAATTGCTTACCTCAATTACGAAATTAGAAACGTCTACAAAGAATGGATGTTTAAATACTACGTGCTTGGAAACCTTGGTCACGCTCGCCGTATGGGCACAGGACCTTTTGGCCTTGGAGATTTTAGACTGCGTCCAGCTGGTGGTCTGAGTTCGGGAACAAACTTTGATCGCTACAATATTCCGTCAGTTTGTGTTCACGCAGGGACAGGCACTAATGACATTTGCCTGTCTTCATTCATTCCTGGTCTGCCACGTTTTGAGACCATCGATCTACCCAATATCACCAGTGAATCACAACAATTCATCGACAAAATTTCGAGCAAGAAATCTGATGACTGCTCTTATCGATCGAGTATTAATTTTGCAACAGCGCTGATTTGGACTTACGGCACTGGTGCCAATATCACGACGAGTGATCTTCCGGCCCTAACCAATGGTCGCCTTGGAGCGTGGCCTGCGGCTTTCTTGCTAGGTGCAAGAGTTCGAACTCTCGAAGCCATGGTCAATCGCCCACCAGTTGAGGAAATCTGCCTTGGAAATTGCGCCAACACGATCGGTACACTCGATCCAAACTTTGTCGCCAATGAACGCCCGATCAAAGCATTCATGGCAGCCTATAGAAATTTTAGTGGTGGAGCTTTTAAAGAAGTTGATGCAGGTGATGAAGGCATGGATGAAACTTCGGCCAGCTTTGTACTAGAGGAGCTTTCACCCCAACCCCTA